>DASYUS010000173.1:0-3086 GCA_036000945.1 Allostellaceae bacterium | reverse complement strand
AATGACCCGGAGCAGCGTGCGCTGTGCCGGGTTCATCGTCGTCGCCTTGAGATAGCGCGCCGGCATTTCGCCGAGGCCCTTGAAGCGGCTGATCTCGACCTTGCCGCGCCCGGTGAACGCGGTTTGCATCAATTCCTCGCGGTGCGCGTCGTCGCGCGCGTAGAGCGTCGTCTCGCCCTGGGTCAGCCGGTAGAGCGGCGGCAGGGCGAGGAACAAATGACCGCCGTCGACGAGCTTCGGCATCTCGCGGAAAAAGAACGTCATCAGCAGCGAGGCGATATGCGCGCCGTCGACATCGGCGTCGGTCATGATGACGACCCGCTCGTAGCGCAGCCCCTCCTCGCGGTATGCGGCGCCGGCGCCGCAGCCCAAGGCCAGCACGATGTCGGAGAGTTCCTGGTTGGCGCGCATCTTGTCGGCCGAGGCGCTGGCGACGTTGAGGATCTTGCCCCGGAGCGGCAGGATGGCTTGGGTTTCACGGTCGCGCGCCTGCTTCGCCGAGCCGCCGGCGCTGTCGCCCTCGACGAGGAAGATCTCGGTGCCCTGGGCGGTGTCGCGGGTGCAGTCGGCGAGCTTGCCGGGGAGGCGCAGCTTGCGCGTCGCCGATTTGCGCGACAGCTCCTTCTGCTGGCGCCGCCGCGCCCGTTCCTCGGCGCGCTCGGCGATGCGGTCGAGGAGGAGGCGGCTGGTCTGCGGGTCGGCGCTCAGCCAATGGTCGAAATGGTCGCGCAACGCATTCTCGACGAGCCGCGTCGCCTCGGCCGACGCAAGCCGCTCCTTGGTCTGGCCCTGAAATTGCGGGTCGCGCAGGAACACTGACAGCAGCATCGCCGCGCCGGCGGCAACGTCGTCGCCGGTCGCCTGGGCGATGCGGCGGTTGCCGATGAGGTCGCCATAGGCCTTGATGCCGCGGACGAGCGCATTGCGCAGCCCGGCCTCGTGGGTCCCGCCCTCCGGCGTCGGGATCGTGTTGCAATAGGAGTGGCAGAACCCCTCGTCCTCATCCTCCGGCCATACGACGGCCCACTCGACGCTGCCGCCGCCGGCGAGCTCGGCTTGGCCGAGAAACGGTTTCGGGGTCAGGAGGTCGCGCCCATCGAGGCTGGCGCCGAGAAAGTCGCCGAGCCCGCCGGGGAAATGCAGCCGCGCCTCCTGCGGCACGCCGTCGGGCCGCGGCACAGAGGGATCGCAGCGCCAGCGGATCTCGACGCCGCGGAACAAATAGGCCTTGGAGCGCGCCATCCGGTACAAGAGCGCCGGACGGAACGCGGCCTCGCCGAAAATTTCCGGGTCGGGGTGAAAGCCGAGCGTCGTCCCGCGGCGGTTCTGCACCGGGCCGCAATCCTCGATCTTGCCCTGCGGCGCGCCGCGGCTGTAGCGCTGCCGCCACAGACGGCGATCGCGCGCCACCTCGACCTCGAGCGCGTCGGACAGCGCGTTGACCACCGAGATCCCGACGCCGTGCAGCCCGCCGGAGGTCTTGTAGGCGTCGCCGCCGAACTTGCCGCCGGAGTGCAGCATCGTCAGGATGATTTCGAGCGCCGATTTCTTCGGAAAGCGCGGGTGCGGATCGACCGGAATGCCGCGCCCGTTGTCGCGCACGGTGACCCAGCCCCCTGCGCCGAGCTCCAATTCGATGCGGCTGGCGAACCCGGCCACCGCCTCGTCCATCGCGTTGTCGAGCGCCTCGGCGGCGAGATGGTGCAAGGCCCGCTCGTCGGTGCCGCCGACATACATGCCCGGGCGGCGGCGCACCGGCTCCAGACCTTCGAGGACTTCGATGTCCTTCGCCGAATAGCTGTCGGCGGCACCGTTCGCCGCGGGGTTCGGCCCAGGCTTGCCGGCGGGGCTCGCTCCCGTCGGCGCAATGCTGTCGAAGAGGTCTGCCATCGGTCGATTATAGGAGAGGTTGCACCGGGTGCAAGCAGGATGCAGTATAAGCGTCGGCCCCAACAACAATATCTGGGGCGCCGCGGCACCTAATTGGACCGCCGGCCATTTTGCCGGGAACCCAAGCGGCTCGCCATGATTTATACAGATGCGATGACCAACGAGCGCAAGATCTGGGAGGCCGCTCTGCTTCTGGTCCGACGGCACGGCAACGACGCCGTCGCGATCGCCGAGCACGAGGCCGAGCGGCTGCGCGACGACGAGCTGACCTGCGTCGTCTGGTGCTGGATCGCGCGCTCGACGGCGGAATTGCTGCGCCCGGTGCCGGGGGCCGGTGAGCGGGTGCATTAAGCGCCGCTTTCGCCCACCGCGATCGCTCCTCGCAATTCGTTATTCCCGCTGGCCGCGCAGCCCCCCTTCACGACGGGCCCGCGACGCGCGATATAGTCGTGCGGACGCAACCGGTGTCGGCGAGGCGAGGGGAATGGCAGAGGGTTTGTTCAGCCGCTTGAGCGGCCGCGGCCAATCATCCAAAGGCGAATCGGAACACAAATTCGAGGTCGCGCTGAGCGACGAGGAGTGGCGGGCACGGCTCACGCCGCAGCAATACCACGTGTTGCGCGACCACGGCACCGAGCGCGCCGGCACCAGCCCGCTCGACAAGGAATACGGCGCGGGGATCTATCACTGCGCCGGCTGCGGCCAGCCGCTGTTCGACGCTGGCGCCAAGTTCAACAGCGGCACCGGCTGGCCGAGCTTTTCGGCGCCGCTCGACGGTGCGGTCGAGACCCAGACTGACCGCAGCTTTTTCATGACGCGCACCGAGGTGCATTGCCGCCATTGCGGCGGCCATCTCGGCCACGTCTTCGAGGACGGGCCGGCGCCGACCGGGCAGCGCTATTGCATGAACGGCGTCTCGCTCGAGTTCAACGCCGGCGAGACCGCGCGGCCGAGCCCGGCACCGCCCGACAAAGCCTGAAGCCCGGCGGCGCGGTTGCGGCGCGGCGACTCAGACCGCGTCGGGGCCGCGCTCGCCGGTGCGGATGCGCACCGCCTCCTCGATCGGCGAGACGAAGATCTTGCCGTCGCCGATCTGATCGGTCTTGGCGGCCTGCTGGATGGCCTCGACCGCGCGCGCGACCAGGCCGTCGTCGAGGACGACCTCGATCATCACCTTGGGCAGGAAATCGATCACA
>DASYUS010000172.1:0-1926 GCA_036000945.1 Allostellaceae bacterium | reverse complement strand
GTCGGCGACCTGCTCCTTCATCAAGTGGATCGCCGGCGCGATGATATGGCTCGGCGGCTCGTGGCGCAGCTGGATGATGTATTCGCCGAGATCGGTCTCGACCGGGGTGATGCCGTTGGCTTCGAGATGATCGTTGAGGGCGATCTCCTCGGCGACCATCGACTTTCCCTTGGTGACGATCTTGGCGCCGGCGGCGTGGCAGATGTCGCGGACCGCCGTGCGCGCCTCCGCCGCGTTGCGCGCCCAATGCACATGGCCGCCCGCTGCCGTGACGTTGCGCTCGTAGAGTTCGAGGTAGTAGTCGAGATGGGCGAGCGTGTGGTCCTTGATCGCCCGCCCCTGTTCGCGCAGTTCCTCGAACTCCGGCAGCCGCGCAATCGCCTGCTGGCGGCGCAGCGGAAACCCGGTGCGCGCCAGGCCCAGCGCCCGCTGCAACACCGGGTCGGCGAGCCCCGCGCGGGCATTGGCAGGGAAATTACGGCTGGTCGGCCGCATCGTTCAGACCATCATCGTCACCCCCGCGCAAGCGGGGGTCCAGGGCTAGCGATCCTGCCCTGGGTCCCTGGATTCCCGCTTTCGCGGGAATGACGGGCACGGGGTTCTCCGATCGCGGGCCCGTCGGTCATCCCGGCCAGGACCTCGGCGACATGGCGCGCCTCGACCGCGATGCCGAGCCGCCAGAGCTTGCCGGAAATGTTCAACAGGCAGCCGAGATCGCCGGCGAGGACGGCATCGGCGCCAGTCGCGGCGATATCGAGCGCCTTGTCCGTGACCATCTTGTCGGAGATCTCCGGGTATTTGACGCAGAACGTGCCGCCGAAGCCGCAGCACACCTCCGCTCCCGGCAGCTCAACCAGGTGGACCCCCTCGACCGAACCGAGCAAGCAGCGCGGCTGCTGCTTGACGCCGAGCTCGCGCAGCCCGGAGCAGCCGTCATGGTAGGCGACGCTCTTGTCCCACCGCGCCGCGACACCGGTCATTCCGCGAACTTCGGTGAGGAACGAGACGAGCTCCCAGGTCCGCGCCGCCAGCGCCTCGGCCCGAGTCTTCGTCTCGGGGTCGTCGGCGAACAGCTCGGGATAGTGCAGCTTGACCATGCCGGCGCAGGAGCCCGACGGCGCGACAACGTAATCATAGCCGGCGAAGGCCGCGATCACCTGCCGGGCGATTGTTTTCGCGTCGTCGCGATCGCCCGAATTGTAGGCCGGTTGGCCGCAGCAGGTCTGGGCGCGCGGCACCTCGACTCTGCAGCCGGCCGCCTCCAAGAGCGCGACCGCAGCAAAGCCGACGCTCGGCCGGAACAGATCGACAAGACAGGTCACCAGCAGCGCCACACGCGGCCGTTCAGGTTGAGAGGTTGTCGCTTGATCGGACATGGCGCGAAGAAGTAGGGGTTCGACGCTGGCGAATCAATGCGGGCGGCGGGTCGGCCGATCGCCGGGCACGTCTACTTCCCTGCGACCCCCCGCGCCGCCACCGCATTCGGCAGCAACAGGTAGTAGCGGCCGCGGGCGTTCATCGCGCCGGCGCCGTCCGCGGCGTCCTTGCCGTGACCCCAGAACAGATCGCCGCGCACCGGGCCCTTGATCGCGCCGCCGGCATCCTGGGCGACGACCAGGCGGCGATAGGTATCGGGGGAAAAGCGCTGCTGCACCTCGAGCCAGATCGGCAGGCCGAGCGGGATGAAGCGGCGATCGACGGCGAGGCTGCGTCCGGCGGTCAGCGCCACGCGTTGGGCGCCGACCGGGCCCTCTCCGACGATCTTGCGGAAGAACACGACGGCCGGGTTTTCTCGACGCAGCGCAGCGCCTTCCTTCGGGTGGGCCGCCATCCAAGCGCGGATCGAGGCCATCGTCACCTGTTCCTTTGACATGACGCCGCGCTCGATCAGGAGACGGCCGACCGCGACATACGGTTTGCCGTTGC
>DASYUS010000171.1:0-2527 GCA_036000945.1 Allostellaceae bacterium | reverse complement strand
AAGATCGCCGACAGGTCGATCGCGTCGGCGGCCTGGGCGAGTTCGGGGCGGCGCCGATATTCGGCGATCACTGCGCCGTAGAGGCGGCGCCGGGCCGCGACGTCCCTGGTGTAATCCTGCTCGAAGCGCTGCTCGTCCGGCGACTTCACTTCCTTGGTGGTGATCACCGGCTGCCAGAAGAACAGGGTGCGAAACCCGTATTCGCGGCCCAAAAGCCGGGCCATGCGGACGTTGGCCGCATAGGCGTCGACGACCCGGCAAGCCAGCTCGGCGAGGTCGATCTGCGACAGATCGGCGTCGGGCGGCGGCATCGAGCCGCGCAGCGCCAGCCCGGTCAGGCGGCGCAGCCGCCGCAGGCTGCGCGGCATCGCCGCCGCCAGCGCCGCCATCAGGAGATCGCCGCGGCGGCTCGGATGAAGCAGGTTGAACTCGGCAACGCGTCGCCCATCGTTGAACAGCCGGTCGGCCGCGCCGGTCTGCTCGGCGCTGATCATCTCGTTGACACCGTCGTAAAACAACGCGATGTCGGGTCGCGCACCGCCCTTCAGCAGCTGGTGCAGGGTGATCGCCTCCTGCGTGCTGTTGTGACCGAGCTGGCCGAGATTGGTGACCGCTGCCCGGTGCCCCATCTCGCCGAGGCGGTAGGCGAGGAGAGCCGGGATCGTCGCCGCGTCGCGCACCCCCATCCCCATCATCGTCGAGCCGCCAAAGCACAGGATGCGAAGCGCGCCGTCGGCCGCCGCCTCGGCCTCGCCCGGGGTCGGCCGCAAGCCGCGCTCGTCGATCGTCACATAGGCGCCGCGAAACGGCCGCTGCCACCACTCGACATAGGGTTTCCAGTCGACCTGGACCGAGCGGCGGAACTCGTCGAAATATTCGATCGGCCAGTCGGCCTCGCCATAGGCTTCGGCGCGCGCGGCGCGGTGCGGCAGGATCGCGCGGCCATGCCGCAGCCGGCGGATCCCCCGGCGCAACCAATCGACACCGAATTCGACAAACAGCACGAGGAGCACGAGAAAGCCGACGACATGCCAAAGCGCGTCGACAAAGCGAATGGCCAGCTCTCCCACCGGCGCTCTCTCCCCCGTGCGTCCGATCTGTTACCCGACGCCGCCGATATCGGCGATGTAGCTCTCTACCGTGCGCGTCAGATCCTCGCGAATTGGGCCGGCCCGGGCGATGGCGCGCGACAAGGACGGGATGACCCGCGAGAAGTGAGCGCCGAAGATGCTGCGGGCATCGGCGATCGTCGCGCCCTGGGCGCCGATCCCCGGAACCAGCAGCAGCGAGGTTGCCAGGCGGCCGGCCAGATCGCCGGCCTCGCGCCCCCGGGTCGCCCCGACGACCGCACCGACGAGGCCAAGCTCGTGGTGCCCATCGGCGGCATTTCGGGAGGCGATCTGATCGGCCAGATACTCGGCGACGGAGCGGCCGTCCGGCAGCCTCGCCCGCTGCAATTCGCCGCCTTCGGGGTTGGACGACCGCACGACGACGAACACCCCGGCGGCCTCGTGGCGCGCGCGTTCGAGGATCGGCGCCAGCGAGCCGAGGCCGAGATAGGCGCTCACCGTCATCGCGTCGCCGCCAAAGGCGCTGTGCGGCCCGAGAAACGCCTCGCCGTAGGCCGCTGCGGTCGATTCGATGTCGCCCCGCTTGGCGTCGATGATGACGAGCGCGCCGTGGCTTTGCGCCGCTTCGACCGTGCGGCGCAGCACCGCCATCCCCGCCGCCCCGTGCCGTTCGAAAAAGGCGGCCTGCGGCTTGACGCAGGCGACGAGCGGCGCGCAGGCCTCTACCATGCGCTGGCAAAATGACCAGAGCCCCTCCGCGTCGTCGGCCAATTCCCAACCGTTCAGGATATCGGCCGAGGGGTCGATCCCGACACAGAGCGGCGAACGCTCGGCGGCAAGGGCGATGAATCGCTGCTGGAACGGTACGGTCATGGCGCGTGTCGTATATCAGACCGCGGATCGAGGGGAACAGAGGTGCATAGTCGACATGACGAAGATGACCTCGCGCGCCGCACTGATCGTGATCGGCGCCGATCACCGTTCACGTTGGACGGTCATTCCCGCGACGAAGGGTGCTTCGAACGCACGTGATCGTGCCCGGCGTCGGGTCAGCTCGACTTAGCCGAAGGCGTCAAGGAGGCGGCTGACCACGGTCGAGGTCTCGTCCTCGGCGATGACAGCCGGGCTGGGGCTTGGCGCCGGACGAAGCATGGCAGCGCCGTACCGGTAGATCGAGGTCAGACGAGAAATAGCGTTAGGCCGGCCGTTGTGCATACATCTGTAGGCGTTGAATCGCATCTGCAACAAGCTGCCTAATGTCATGCGGATCTAGTTCCCGCGGAAACCGAAGTATAGCTTCCAAGCTGGTAAGCGCCTCGTCAATCTCGTAAAATTGTTGATCGGTAATCTCGGTCCTATCACGCCACCGATAGTAATGCGTCAATTCATGCGCAGCGGCAGCTTGCACGCTGAGCGACGAGTTCGGATCAACAACCCCCGGCCCCGGGTACAAATCC
>DASYUS010000170.1:0-1748 GCA_036000945.1 Allostellaceae bacterium | reverse complement strand
GGCGGCCCGATGACGCAATCTATGATCCTGCCGGACCTGTACGATCGCCTGTCGCTGCTGCTCGCGGCTTTGGCGATCGACGCAATGTTCGGCGACATGCCGGGGCTGTTTGCCCGTATCCCGCACCCGGTCGTGCTGGCGGGCCGCGCGATCGCGCTCTTCGAGACGAAGCTCAACCGGCCCAACCGCAGCGAGCGGAGCCGCCGCGAGCGCGGCATCGTCACACTCACCGTGCTGGTCGCTGCGGCAGCGGCGCTCGGCTGGGTCTTGCACTTGTTGCTGCGCGGCAGCCTCCTCGGTGCGGTCGTCGAGGCGCTGGCGGTCGGCATCCTGGTCGCACAACGCAGTCTCTTCGAGCATGTCGTTGCGGTCGGCGCGGCGCTCGCCGCCGGCGGCCTGCCGGCCGGGCGCGAAGCGGTCAGCCATATCGTCGGGCGCGACCCGATGCGGCTTGACCGGCACGGTGTCGCGCGCGCCGCGATCGAAAGCCTTGCCGAGAATTTCAGCGACGGGGTCGTGGCGCCAGTCTTCTGGTACCTCGTGCTCGGGCTGCCCGGCCTCTTCGCCTACAAGATGGCGAACACGCTCGACAGCATGATCGGGCACCGCTCGCCGCGCTACCAGAGCTTCGGCTGGGCGGCGGCGCGCTTCGACGATCTGGCGAATCTGGTGCCGGCGCCGCTCAGCGCCCTGCTGCTCAGCGCCGCGGCGCTGTTTGCCGCAGGGGCACGGCCGGGGCACGCACTCGCCACGATGCTGCGCGACGGGCGCAAGCATCATTCGCCGAATGCTGGCTGGCCGGAGGCGGCGATGGCCGGCGCTCTCGGCCTCGCGCTCGCCGGGCCGCGCCCCTATGCCGAGGGTGACGTCGACGACCCGTGGCTCGGCGACGGCACGCCGAACGCGACGCCGGGAGATATCGCTCGGGCGTTGCGGCTTTATACGCTCGCCTGCCTGCTGCTGGCCGGACTGATCATGGGCGCGTGGCTGGCGGCGCATGTCACGCCGCCCGGGTGAGGCGCGGCGGGCGCGCAGCGGCGAGCAGCGCCGCGAGGTCGAGGCTCCGCTCGAGATGATCGGCCAGGTCGTCGAGCACCGTGTCGATCATCGCGTCGTAGCCGACATCCCCACCCTCGGCGCCGAGCCGGGCGAGAAACGCACGACGGAACGGATCGCTAACGAAGAGCCCGTGTAAATAGCAGCCGGCGACCCGGCCATCGGGGCTGACCGCGCCGTCGACCCGGCCGCCGAACTCCAGCATCGGGCGGGCGAGGCCGGGGCCGCCGGTCACGCCGAGATGCATCTCGTAACCGCGCACCGGCATGCCGCTGGCGATTTCTCGGCCGTCGGCCTGGCCGAGCCGCTTGGCGCCGCCGAGCGCGGTCGCGACATCGAGGAGCCCAAGCCCGGCGGCCGCGCCGCGTGAACCTTCGTTACCCTCCGGATCGGCGATATCGCGGCCGAGCATCTGATAGCCGCCGCACAGGCCGATGATGTGCCCACCCTGGCGGCGATGCGCCAGGATGTCGATGTCCCAGCCTTCATGCCGCAAAAACGCGAGGTCGGCGAGTGTCGCCTTCGATCCCGGCAGGATGACGAGCGCGGCCTCGCGCGGCAGTGGCGTCCCCGGCCGGACCAGTACCAGCTCGACCGCGGGCTCGGCGCGCAACGGGTCGAGATCGTCGAAATTGGCGATGTGTGGGAGGAGGGGGACGGCGATTTTGATAGGTGGCCGCTCACCCCGGCCC
>DASYUS010000169.1:0-6124 GCA_036000945.1 Allostellaceae bacterium | reverse complement strand
TGCGTGCAGTAGCAGGCGGGGTATTTCTTGATGCTGATGCCCTGCTTGAGGATCTGCCAGACCTCGCCGAGGCCCGCGGCCGGGCTGTCGCGGTCGGCCTTGCCCTCGGGCGAGACCGCCGAGAGAAACCCCTGCGGGTGTTCGAGCGCATCGGGCGAGGCGGTGAAGCCGAGTTCGGCGAGGCGCGCCGAGACGAGGCCGGCATGGGCCGCGCGGCCGGCGTGGAACGGCTTCGTCATCGTGCCGAAATTGGCCATGATGCCGCCGGCCTGCGAGGCTGCGAGCGCGATCGCCATCGTCGCCCGCCCGGGGTCGAGCCGGCGCAGTGCGGCGCAGGCGGCGCCGGCGCCGATCGTCCCGAAGATCCCGGTCGGGTGCCAGCCCTTGGCGTGATGGTGGCCGGGGTCGCGGCGCGCCAGTTCTGCCCAGGTCTCGTAGCCGGCGACGTAGGCGGCGATGATGTCGCGCCCGCCGAGCCCCAGCGTTTCGGCCTCGGCGATGAGCGCCGGCGCCAGCACGGTCGACAAGTGGCCGCGGCAGCCGACATCGTCGTAATCGAGCGCGTGCCCGGCGGTGCCGTTGATCCACGCCGCCTCGGGCGCGGTTGCGGTTTCGCCGGAGAAATAGAGGCTGGCCGGGCCGGGCGCCGGGGCGAGCCCTTTGCGCAGCAGTTGCGGCGCGGGGTCATTGGCGCCGGCGATCATCGTCGCGACCGTGTCGATAATCCCGGTGCGGGCGACCTCGACCGCCTCCGGCGGCAGCTTCTCGAAGGCGAGGCCGGCGGCAAAGCGTGCCAAATCCTGGGTCAGCGGCATAACCGGTCTCCTTTACTCAGTTGGCGCGCCGGCGCAGCGCGGCGAGGCTGCCGCCCATCATGACCGAGCCGGGCAGCGGATGGCCGACGATGTCTTCGGCGAGCCGAGCCGCTTCGAGCAGCTTTTCGAGGTCGATTCCGGTGGCGATCCCCATCTCCCCGCACATGAAGACGAGGTCTTCGGTGCAGACATTGCCGGCGGCGCCCTTGTGGGCGGCGAACGGGCAGCCGCCGAGCCCGGCGACCGCGGAATCGAAGATCGCCACCCCCATTTCGAGCCCGGCATAGGCGTTGGCGATCCCCATGCCGCGCGTGTCGTGCAGATGCAGCGCGATGTCGAAGAGCGGGAAACGCTCGCGCACGGCGCCGACGACCTCTTTGATCGCGTAGGGCGTCGCCCAGGCCATCGTGTCGGCGAGCGAGATCACCTTCAATGCGATGTCGTGCTCCTCGGCGATGTCGACGATCTGCTGGACCATGTCGAGCACCGTCTCGACCGGGATGTCACCGGCGAAATTGCAGCCGAACGCCGCCATCAGCGAGCCGCGCTCGACCGCGACGCTGTTTTCCCTGTAGAGCCGCAGCATCCGGTGCTGCATCGCGATGTTGTCGGCAAGGCTGCGGTTCTGGTTGCGCCGCAGGAACGGCTCGGAAGCGGTCAGCGAGATCGACCCGGTGAGGTCAAGCCGGCCGCAGGCGATCGCCCGCTCCAGCCCCTTCTCGTTGAGCCAGAGGCCGGTATAGGCGACCCCCGGCCGGCGCTGGAAGCGGACCGCGACCTCCTCCGCGTCGGCCATGCCGGGCACCAGCCGCGGATTGACGAACGACACGGTCTGGATGTGGTTGAGCCCGGTCTCCGATAGGGCGTCGATCAACTCGACCTTGCGCGCCGTCGCGATCGGGCCTTTTTCGAACTGAAAGCCCTCGCGCGGGCCTTCCTCGTTGATCTGTACGGAATGCGGAAGGTCGGACATCGGCGCCTCGCGGGGAATGCCGGCAGAGTATGAGACAAATCGCCCGGGACTTCCATCGGCGCCGGGCCGGCGGCGCAAAACCTTGTCACCCGGCCGATCTTGGGCGATGAAGGTCCATGACGAGCAACCGACCCGCGACCCCGCCATGCCGCGCTCGGCGGGCCCTGGTGACGCGGCCGCGCACCGAGGCGGCGGAGCTGGCAGAGGCGCTCGCGGCGCGCGGCATCGAAGCGATCGTCGAGCCGCTGCTCGACATCCGCTACCGCGACGTGCCGGCCCCCGATCTCGCCGGGGTGCAGGCGATTTTGTGTACGAGCGCGAACGGGGTGCGCGCCTTGGCCCGGCTCACCGGCGAGCGTGCCATGCCCTTGTTCGCGGTCGGCGCGGCGAGTGCGGCACGGGCGCGCGACGAAGGGTTCACCCCGGTCGAGAGCGCCGACGGTACGCTGGCCGAGCTCGTCGGCCTGGTGCAGCGGCGGCTCGACCCTGCGGCGGGGCGGCTTCTGCATGTCGCCGGCAGCGTTGTTGCCGGCGATCTGGGCGGAGAGCTGCGAGCGCGGGGTTTTGCCGTCGATCGCGCGGTGCTCTACGAGGCGTGCCCGGCTGCGGCTTTCACTACCGCGGCGATGCAGGCCCTCGCCGAGGGGTCGGTCGATTTCGCGCTGTTCTTCTCGCCGCGCACCGCGGCGATCTTCGCGCGGCTCGCTGAGCGCGCCCAGATCGCCGCGGCGTTGGCGCCGGTGACCGCGCTTTCGCTCAGCGCCGCTGTCGACGCGGCGCTGGGCTCCCTTTGCTTCGGCCGGCGGCACATCGCCGAGCAGCCCGACCAGGGCGGGCTGCTGACAGCGCTCGACCGGCTGCTCGCCGAGCGGCGCCCGATATGAGCGACCCGCACCGGGAAGCTGCCGCTGCCGGCGCGGGCGGCGTGGCGTCACCGCCACCCAACCTTCCTCCGCAAGCGGGGGAGGGTCAGGGAGGGAGCTGGCAAGGCTTGGGCTGGCGGCAGCTCACCATAGGGCTTGGCGGCGCGGCGGTGCTGGTCGCCGCCCTGGTTGGCACCGCACCGTTCTGGGCATCGGCGCTGCCCTGGGGCGGGGTCCCGGCGCGACGTGAGGCACCCCCCGTGGCCCGGATCGAGCCGCCGCCAACAGCGCTGTCGCAACCCGACCAGCAGAACCGGGAGCGGGAAGCCGCGGCGAGCGCCTGGTTCGAGCGGCTCGACCGCCGGGTCGCCGCCCTCGAAGCCCGACCTCCGGCGCCGACGAGCGACATCGCCGACATCCGTCAGCTGCTCGCCAAGCTGTCGGGCGCCGTCGCCGACCTGACCGCGCGGGTCGAGGCGATCGACAAGGAGATCGCCGGCAAAGCATCCAGCGCGTCGACCGAGACCGCACTGGTCCTCGCGCTGCTGCAGATCCGTGGCGCGGTTGCGGCCGGTCGGCCATTCGCAGCCGAGTACGAGACGCTTGCTGCACTCGCGCGCGTCCGTCCCGAGATCGCCACGGCCGCCGCGCCACTGGCCGGGCCGGCGAAGACCGGCGTGGCGGGCCGCGCCGTTCTTGCCGATCGGCTGCGCGTGCTGGCCGGCGCAATCGCCGCGGCAAAGGCGCCGGACACAGCCTCCGAGGCCGCGAGCGATTGGACCGACGAGGTGTTGGCCCGCTTGCGCGGCCTGGTGACGATCCGGCGGATCGATAACGTCGCGGAGAGCGCGGGCCCGGAAGCGGCGGTGAAAGCGGCCGAGCGGGCGCTGGCCGGCGGCGATCTCGCTGCCGCGGTCGCCGCGCTCGACGGGCTTAGTGGAAAGCCCGCCGAGGCCGCCGGCCCGTGGCTGCGCATGGCCAGAGAGCGTCTTGCGGTCGAGACGGCGCTCGACCGGATCGCGGCGGCGCTGGTGACCCGGCTCGGCGTGCCGGCAAATACACCCGCGGATGCCGGGCCGTCCCGCTGATGCGCCGGCTTCTGGCGCTGGCAGTGATCGTGGCGGTGGGCGGCGGCGCCGCCTTTCTCGCAGACCGGCCGGGGCAGGTGGAAATCACCTGGGAAGGCTGGCGGATCGAGACCTCGGTCGCGGTGCTGGCCGGCGCTGTCGCGCTCGCCGCGCTGGTTCTGTCGGCGCTGCTGCTGCTGGCCGCGGCGTTGGGTCGCCTGCCGGAACGTATGCGTCGGCGCCGGGCGGCGCGTCGGCGACAGATCGGCGAGGCGATCATGACGCGCGGCCTCGTCGCATTGGCAGCTGGCGATGCGGCGGAAGCGCGACGCCACGCGACACGCGCGGCGGCGTTGCTCGACGGCGCGCCGATCCCGCTGCTGCTGGCCGCCGAGGCGGCAACGCGGCAGGGCGACGTCGCCGCCGCGCAGCAGTCATACACCGCGCTGCTCGCCCGGAAGCAGACCGCGTTTCTCGGTCTGCGCGGCCTGCTCGGCCAGGCCTTGCGCGCCGGCGACGACGACGCCGCGCGGCGCCTCGCCGAGCGTGCCAGTCAGCTGCGCCCCGATGCGGACTGGCTGCTCGAGAGCCTGCTTGTGCTCGAGGCGCGCGCCGGTGACTGGGCGGCGGCGCGCGCGACGCTGGCCGGCGCGGCGCAGCGCCAGACGCAGCCGGCCGAGCGCGTGCGGCATCACCAGGCCATCATCCTGCACGAGCTGAGTCGTGCTGCCGAGCGAAGCGGCGAGTTGCGGCGAGCCGCCGGGCTCGCCGCGCGGGCGCAGGCGCTGGCGGCCGACCTCGCCGAGCCGGCCGCACACCACGCCCGGCTGCTGATCGCCCTAGGGCGCCGGCGCGCGGCAGCCAAGGCGATCGAGCGCGCCTGGCGCACCGCGCCGCACCCCGATCTCGCCCGTCTTTACCTCGACATCCGCCCCGCGGCACCGCCATTGGCCTGCGCCGCGTCGCTGCAGCGTCTGGCGCGGCAGAACCCGGAGGCGGAGGAAAGCCGCCTGGCGATCGCCGATGCGGCGCTGGCGGCGCAGCTGTGGGGCGAAGCCCGCCGCCACCTCGGCCTCGCCGTCGCGGCCGCGGCAAACGCCGGATCGCCGGGCGGACCCTCGCGCCGCCTCTGTCTCCTGATGGCGCGGCTTGAGGAGAGCGAGCCGGGCGACCCGGCGGCGGCGCGCGACTGGCGCGACCGGGCGATCGGTGCAGCGCCCGACCCCTGTTACGTTTGCTCGCAATGCGGCGGCGGCAATCCGCATTGGCAGGCGCTGTGCACGGATTGCGGCGGCTTCGACACGCTCGCCTGGCGCCGCCCGTCAATCGCCCCGCGGCCGATCCAAGACGTGCTGGTCGCGCCACCGGCGGGCGCCGCCGCGCCGCCGATGCTGCCGGCGCCGAACAGCTTGGCGCCACCGCCGCGATGGGATAAGTAAGCGCCGGCCGGCCTGGTGCTGCCCCGATAGCTCAGCGGTAGAGCACCCGCTTCGTAAGCGGTAGGTCGTCTGTTCAAATCAGACTCGGGGCACCATTATTTTCAAGAGCTTAAGGACCATCATCGGGTAGCGATCATTTCACCAATCAGGTTCGGGGCAACATTCGGGCCAACATCAAGCGCGGTTCGTGAGTGTTGAAAACGGCGCAAATGTCGCATCCTCGCTCGGCAGCGGGGTATGGCTGGACACAAGATGAGCCGCTGCCGCAGGTATCCCCAGCATGACGTTGGCCAGGAAGCGGCGTCGATAGGTGCTAAGATATGTCAAGTGTAGCGATTTGCTCAGGCTGCAAAACGCCTTTATCTGAAAGGTACTGAAAAACAGAGCGTCTCACTTGCCCCGTATGTGGATCTACGGATCGCAGTTTCCATGAAAAAATTTTAGTGGATATCGGTGTAGAGGCCTCCGTCACAACCAAAGTATTCCGTGCGGAGTTCATTGAAGCGCTAACAAAGAACGCGATCGCGGGCCGCACTTTCGCGAGCTGGTCGGCGGTGGAAGCACATCTCGCGGCCTGGACCCGCGACATTGCCGATCAGCGGGTGCACGCACCAAGGGCCGCACACCGCGGGTGGCCAGGCAACATCAGTCGCGTATCGCACGGCCTTGCCCTACCTGCCCAACCTGACGATCGGGGGCGCGATCTCCGAGCCCATCGAGCCGAGCCCCGGCGACGGCGGCACGGACTCGGCGGAGCCGATCGAGACAGCAGGATGGCCGATGCTCGCGGTCAGCGCTGAAGCCATCGGCCGCGAGATCGCCGATGGCCTTGCGGGATGGCCCAATCTTGAATAGCTGAGTAGATCGGAAGCGCCAAGCTACCTCGAACGCCACAGCAGATGCGGCGCTCCGCTTGGTCGAGTCGGCCGTCGAAAGGGACGGACAATGAAGTGCTCAGCTACTGTTG
>DASYUS010000168.1:0-3124 GCA_036000945.1 Allostellaceae bacterium | reverse complement strand
AGCTTGTGCCCGAGCTTTTCGGCGCGCGTCATCAGCGCTTCGCGGATGGTGTTCGGCTCGGGCGAGTCCCAGTCCAGGAGCGGCGCACAAAACTGCCAGTGCGGCCGTTCGTCGTCGGGGTAGAGCCGCGCGAAATCGGCGGCGTTGTGGAATTTGCCGCGGTTGTCGCAATCGATGTAGCTTTCGGCCGGGGCGCCGTCGGCGATGATGACGTCGTGCATCTCGAGCTCAACGTGGAAGTATTCGACGCGCTCGACCGCGGTGTCCTGGGTGATCGTCGCGCCGTTGACGAGGTTTTCGGCGCGCACCAGCATTCCGGCGATGAGGAGCGCATGGCCGGGCGAGACGCAGAGGTCGCGCACCGGCACGCCGTCGGCCAATGCGCCGGCGGCGATGCGCACCGGCAGCATCGCCCGGTTGCCGGCGACAAACCTTCCGTCATAGGCGCGATGCCCAACCCATTTCACCGGCTTCGCCTCGCCCGAGATCGTCAGCACCCGGTCGCCGACTGCCAGATCCTCGACCGGCACCTCGCCGCGGTCGGTCAGGATCTGCGTGCCCCGGCAGTAGCACACCGGCGTCAGCTCGGTGCCGCCGCCGCCATCGGGGCTCGCCGTGAAATTGATTGTGTCGATCGAATCGAATTGCAGCGTCACGCTGCCCGAAGACCCGGTCACGGTGATCCGATCGTTCACCGTGTCGCGGTTGGTGATCGTCCCGTTGCCGCCGATCCCGGTCAGGTCGATCACCTCCGTCGCCGCGTCAAACCCCGAAATGGTCACGCCGAGCGTGCCGGCGATGTTTGACACCAAGAGCGTCGAATAGCCGCCGCCGCCGAACAGCACGTTCTCGAAACTGGTCAGACCGAGAGCGTTGTAATCGGCCGTCACCGCTGCGCCAACCGTGCCCGCCAATTCCAGCGTATCGGTCGCGGCGCCGCTGCCGGCGACGCCGCCGGAGAGCTGGTAACCGTTCTCCAGGACCAGGAGATTGCTACCGGCGCCGCCGAAATGGATCGCGGTGCCGCTGCCGCTGATCGTCCCGGAATCGACAACGGTGCCGCCGTTGGCGAGATCGACGCCGATGCCGGTGGTGCCGAGGATCGTGCCGGCATTGGTAACCGTGGCGGCGGCGCCAAAAATGTAGATGCCGGTACCCCCCTCGATCAGGCCCGCCGTTGTCGCGTTGTCGACGCTGCCGCCGCTGCCGCCGTAGTTGATGCGGATGCCGAAATTACCGGTCGAGAGGATCGTGCCGGCGTTGGTTAGCGTGCCGCCGCCGCCGTTGACATAGACGCCGTCGCCGGCGCCCTGGATAGAGCCGCCTGCTTGGTTGTCGATGCTGCCGCCGGCGAAGAACGCGACACCTAAGCCGCCCGTGATTGCGCCGGAATTCGCCACCGTCGCGGCCGAAACGAAGGCCTCCACGCCGGCGTTGCCGCCTTGGATGAGGCCGCCCGCTGCGTTGCTGACGCTGCCCCCACGAAGGTAGACGCCGTCGCTGGTGGTGCCGAGGATCGTGCCGGCGTTGCTGACTGTCCCGGTGTAGAGGTGAACGCCGTTATACCCCGCGATCAGCCCGGTTCCCGTATTGGCGACGCTACTGTCTCCGACAAGGCGGATGCCGTAGCCGAAAATCCCGGTGCCGAGGATCGTGCCGGAATTGGCGACCGTTCCGGCGGTCCCGATGCCGATCCCATAGAGGCCGCCCTCGATCAGCCCCGTGCCGGTGTTGGTGACGCTGCCGCCGGCGGTGAGGTAAACCCCGCGGCCAGACGTCCCCGTAGCCTCGATCGTTCCGGCATTGCTGACGGTGCCGGCGGCGCCGGTGATATAGACGCCGTTGTCGTAGCCCGCGATCAGCGCGGTGCCGGCGGCGTTGTCGATAGTGCCGCCGCCGCGCAGGTCGATGCCGTCGCCCGACGCCCCGGTGGCCGCGACGGTGCCGTCGTTGACGACGGCCCAGGAAGCGGAATTGTCGCCGTGAATCGCATCGCCGCTGCCAGCATCGATCAGCCCGCTCGCGGTGATCGTCAACGGTGAGGTGTAGGTGCCGGTGCTCTCGGCGGTGCCGAAGACGATGCCGTTGTTGATCGTGCCGCTGATCGTCGACATGCTGTTCTCCCCGTCAATCTCTATCCGCGCCGCGGTCGGCCCCCGCCGAACTCGCGGTCACCTCTAATGGTTGCATATCGCTCGCGCCGAACCAACCTCGAACCCGACAAGTGGCAAAAATTTCCTTTATCAAACAATAAGCTGATCTCCTTAGGATAGGATGCGCGATTAACCCGTAAGTGGATATCCGCACCCGCCCCTTGAGGGCGCGCGCCGAGGCTGGGCCCCTGCGCTGCGGGCGGACCTGCGCCGCAATCGCGACACAGACCGCCTGCGGGACAGCGGCGACGGCGTCAGGCCGCCTCGCGGCGGGCGCTGGCGACGAGCGGGGCGCGGTAGGGAAGGGCGCTCGGGCGCAGGTGCACTTCGAGGGTGCAGGCGGCGGGGAAGACGCGCAGCCATGCCGCGGGGAGGCGGGCGAGGCCGCCGGTCCAGCGATGGGTGGCTTCGTCGTCGTAGAACCCGTCGGCGAGGCTCATATGGTCGTGTTCGACCTCGATCCGCAGGGCGCCATCGTCGAGCACGAAGTATTCGACCGGTACCCCGAGCGGGCGCTGGTCGCGCGTGGACGGCTCGACCTCGGCCGGCACGACGCTGCGTGAGACGAGCGACACCGCCGCGCTGCCGGATGGGATGGCGAAGCGGTAGACCCGGCCCTCGACCGCCTCCGGCCGGATGAGCGCGCCGTCGACGACGAGGTGCAGATCGGGGTCGCGGTCGAGCTGGTGGCCGAGCCTTTCGGCACGCGCGATCAGCACCGCGCGGATCGCGTCGGTCTGCTCCGACTCCCATTCGAGGAGCGGCGCGCAATACTGCCAGCGCTGCCGCGCGTCGTCCGGGTACAGCCGGGCGAAGTCGCCGGTATTATGGAACTTTCCGCGATTGTCGCAATCAAGGTAGCTCTCGGCCGGCGCGCCGTCGGCAATCAGGATGTCGTGCGCCTCCAGCTCGACGTGGAAGTATTCGAGCTGGTCGACCGCCTGTTCCTGGGTGATCGTCGCGCCGTTGAT
>DASYUS010000167.1:0-3376 GCA_036000945.1 Allostellaceae bacterium | reverse complement strand
GCGGGGAACGGCTACTCGGCGGCCTCCGCCGGTCGCGGCACCACCGAGATGAATTTGCGCCCGCCGATCCCCTGGTGAAACTTCACCGCACCCGCTTCGAGCGCAAACAGCGTGTGATCCCGCCCCATGCCGACCTTGTCGCCGGGGTGGAACTTGGTGCCGCGCTGGCGCACGATGATGTTGCCGGGGATGACGATCTCGCCGCCGTATTTCTTGACGCCGAGCCGGCGCCCGGCACTGTCGCGGCCGTTGCGCGACGAGCCGCCTGCCTTTTTGTGTGCCATCTCGAACCCTCCTAGGCCCGCCGCTAGATGCCGGGGCGGATCTCGTCGATCCGCAGCACGGTCTCATGCTGGCGATGGCCGTTCTTGCGACGGTAATTGTGCCTCCGCTTTTTCTTGAAGACGATGATCTTGTCGGCGCGGCGCTGCTCCACCAGCGTCGCGCTGACCGAGGCGCCGGACAAGAGCGGCGTGCCAGTCGACACGTCGGCGCCGTCGCCGACCATCAACACCTCGGCGAGTTCGATCGTTGCGCCGGGCTCGCCCGCAAGCTTCTCGACCGCGATCACGTCGTTCGGGGCGACCTTGTACTGTTTGCCGCCGGTGCGGATCACTGCGAACATGACGGAAACCGATATCGGTTGGCGCGCCCGCGCGGCAACCCCGCCGGGCGCAAATACGCCCGGAGGGGGCGGCCCGTCCGGGAGCGGCGCACTATAGGGACACGCTCCCGCCTGTCAACGCTCCGATAGCATCTCTCTGGAGGAAGGGCGCGCTACTCCAGGTGCCGGATGTCGATGCCGCCCCAATGCCGATTGAGGTACTCGGCGATGAGCCGGCGGTGGCAGTGATGCGGCTTGTCCTCGCTGCACAACAAGCATCCGTCGGCGACCACCTGGCGCGAGACCGCATTCTCGATCTGCCGTTCCCGCATCAGCGTGATGAATCGCTCCTCGTACGCCGGCCAGCCGGACCGCTCCTTCCGATAGGCATCGAGCAGGTCCTGGGTCGGGGCGAGGATCGGCAAGTGGACGTATTCGATCCCGCAGATCTTTTCGAGAAAGTAGGCGAGATCCGATTTCTTGGCGAAGCCGGCCAATTGCGAGACGTTGTTGAGCCGCACATCGATGATGCGCTCGGTGCCTGAACGGCGGAGCGTCTCGAAGAACTGCTCGGCGGTCTTCTTGGTAAAGCCGATGGTGAAGAGCCTCACGGCGCGGCCTTTTCCGCATCGCGCATCGCTTCCGCCTCGACATCCGGCCTCAAGGGTACCACGCGCCTGCGCCGGTCTATGCGCGGGCTTCCGGTCGCATGCCTTTGACGCTGCCGGCTGGGGTCTCTACATTCCGGATCGACCCCGAGGAGCGTCATCATATGGATACCGGCATTGTTCGCGCCACCGAAGAGGAGGCGCTTACCTTTCATTCGAGCGGCCGGCCGGGCAAATTGTCGATCGCGCCGCATAAGCCCTTGACCACCCAGCGCGACCTGTCGCTCGCCTATTCGCCCGGGGTCGCCTTCCCGTGCCTCACGATTCAGCGCCAACCGAGCGCCGCCTACGACTACACCTCGAAGGGCAATTTCGTCGCGGTCATCTCGAACGGCACAGCGGTCTTGGGCCTCGGGGATCTTGGCGCGCTGGCGGCAAAGCCGGTGATGGAAGGCAAGGCGGCACTCTTCAAGCGCTTTGCCGACATCGATTCGATCGACCTCGAAATCGATACAAAGGACGTCGACGAGTTTGTCAACTGCGTGCGCTTCCTGCACCCGGCGTTCGGCGGCATCAACCTCGAAGACATCCGCGCGCCGGAATGCTTCATCATCGAAGAGCGGTTGCGCGAGCTTTTGGACATCCCGGTGTTCCACGACGACCAGCACGGCACCGCTATCATCACCTCGGCTGCCCTGATCAACGCGCTGCACCTGACCGGGCGCGAGCTCGGCAACGTGAGGATGGTGGTGAACGGCGCCGGCGCTGCCTCGATCGCCTGTGTCGAGCTGTTGAAATCGATGGGCCTGCCAGGCGCCAATGTCGTGCTGTGCGACACCAACGGGGTGATCTACCGCGGCCGCGCCACCGGCATGAACCAATGGAAATCGGCGCATGCGGTCGACACCGTGGCGCGCACCCTCGCCGAGGCGATTGAGGGGGCGGACGTGTTTTTTGGCCTGTCGGCGAAGGGCGCGGTCGATCGCGCGATGGTCCGCTCGATGGCCGACAAGCCGATCATCTTCGCGCTGGCCAACCCCGACCCCGAGATCACCCCGGAGGAGGTGCGCGCCGTGCGTTCGGACGCGATCATCGCCACTGGCCGCTCGGACTACCCGAACCAAGTCAACAACGTCCTCGGCTTTCCCTACATCTTCCGCGGCGCCCTCGACGTGCGCGCCTCGCAGATCAACGACAGGATGAAGATCGCTGCGGCCGAGGCGCTCGCACACCTCGCGCGCGAGGACGTGCCCGACGAGGTCGCCGCCGCCTATGCCGGCGAGCGGCTGCGCTACGGCCCGGACTACATCATCCCGGCGCCGTTCGACCCGCGCCTCATCTGGGCCGTGCCGTCGGCGGTGGCGCAGGCGGCGATGGATTCGGGCGTCGCGCGCAAGCCGATCCCCGACATGGGCGTCTACCGGCGCTCGCTGCGCGCGCGGCTCGACCCGACCGCGGCCGGGCTCGAATTCATCTTCGAGAAAGTCCGCGCCCACCCGCAGCGCGTCGTCTTCGCCGAGGGCGAGGAGGAAAAGACGATCCGCGCCGCGCTGCTCTTCGCCGAGAGCGGCTACGGCAACCCGGTGCTGATCGGCCGCGACGAGCGGATCCGCGAAACGATGGCGGCGATCGGGCTGTCGGCGGCGGCGCCGCTCGAAATCCACAACGCCGCGCTGTCGCACCGCAACCAGCACTACACCGACTTCCTCTATGGGCGCCTGCAGCGCCACGGCATGCTGCAGCGCGATTGCCAGCGCCTCGTCAACCAGGACCGCAACGTCTTCGCCGCCTGCATGGTCGCCTGCGGCGACGCCGCGGCGATGGTGACCGGGCTGACGCGCAACTCGTTCGACGTGCTCGACGGGGTGACGCGGGTCATCGACGTAAAGCCCGGCTCGCAGATGTTCGGCCTGACGATCCTCCTGGCGCGAGAGCGCACCGTGCTCCTCGCCGATACGCTGGTGCACGAGAGCCCGAGCGCGGCGCAGCTCGCCGAGATTGCCGTCGCCGCGGCGGCCAAGGCGCGCGAACTCGGCCTTGAGCCGCGCGTCGCCCTCTTGTCCTACGCCAATTTCGGCAACCCGCCAGGGCCGCACGGCGAGCGTGTGCGCGAGGCCACGGCGCTGCTCGATGGCGGCAACGCCGGCTTCGAATATGACGGCGA
>DASYUS010000166.1:0-2377 GCA_036000945.1 Allostellaceae bacterium | reverse complement strand
TCACCGGCGCCGCTGTGGAAAAAGCGCAGTGACGGCTCGGCGGCGACGACCTGGATCGCGCCGCGCCGTGCGGCGAGCGCGCGAGCAAGCCCGCCGTCTCGCGCGCCGAGATCGAGCGCCACGGCAAATTCCCGATTTACGACATCGAGCCGGTCGAGCAGCCGATCGGCCACCTCGGCATGGAGGAAATCGACCGCGCCGCCGGCCGCCGCCCGGTCGCGGTGCCGGCGCCAGGCGCGGCGATCGAACAATGCGGCGGTATCGCCCGGGGATGTCACCGCTGCGGCGCCCAATCGGCCTCGGTGTCGTGGTCCGGGTGCTGATAGCTGACGAACTTGCGCGCCCGCTCGGCAGACATGCTGGCCGCGGTCGTCTCGCCAGGAAGCCCATCGATGGTGTCGAGCCAGCCGATGCGGCCTTCGATCCCGTAATGCCGCACCGGCGGGACATCCTGCGGCCGATCGAGGCTGCCAAGCGTTACCGAGATCGTCTCGCCGTCGTCGTATCGGAACGTAAGCGGCGTTCCACAGGCGGCGCAGAAGTCGCGATGGGTAAGCGACGAACTGACGAAGGCGGAAGGCGACCCGCGCGTCCAGGCGAAATCGCTGCGCCACACCGGAGCCAATGCGGCAAACGGCCCGCCGGTGGCCTTCTGGCACATGCGGCAATGGCACAGATGCACGCGCTCGGGCGGCCCGGTGATCGCATAGCGCACCGCGCCGCACTGGCAGCCGCCGGTCAAACGCAGCTTTGCATCGATTTCCGGCATGACGGTGACCCTCCTCGTTGCCAAGAGAGAAATATAAGGACGCGCGGCGGCGGTCGCTAAGCAGCGATTGACGGCCGCGCCGCAGCCCGGATGATAGACCGATGCAGCTTTCGGCGACCCTCCCCACCCAATGGCGGCAGGCTTTCCGGCGGGTCGGACGCGCCGTCGTCGACGGTGTCCTGCCGCCGCGCTGCCTGGCCTGCGGCGCCACGGTCGGCGAGCCCGATGCGCTGTGCGGCCCGTGCTGGGCGAAAATGAGTTTTTTTGCGCCGCCGTGGTGCGCGGTGTGCGGCCTGCCATTTCCCCACCCGATGGGCGCAGGCGCGGTGTGCGCCGATTGCGCGCGGCAGCGGGCGAGCTGGCAGCGGGCCCGCGCCGTCATGCGCTACGACAAGCACAGCCGGCAATTGGTGCTGGCATTGAAGCGCGGCGATCGGACCCACCTGGCGAAGGCGCTGGGGCTGTGGATGCACCGGGCTGGCGGCGAAATCCTCGACGGCGCCGATCTCTTGGTGCCGGTGCCGCTGCATTGGACCCGCCTGTTTGCCCGGCGCTACAACCAGGCAAGCCTCCTGGCGCACGCGATCCGCGCTGCGGGCGGGCCGCCAGTCGCGCCGGACTGGCTGGTGCGCCGCCGCCGCACGCCGTCGCAGGGCCGCCTCGGCGCCGCGGCGCGCGCCCGCAATGTCCGCGGCGCGTTTGCGCTGCGGCCGGGGCGCAGCGTCAGGGGCAAGCGGCTCGTCATCATCGACGACGTGCTGACCACCGGCGCCACGGTCGAGGAATGCGCCCGGGTGCTGCGCCGCGAGGGCGCCCAGTTCGTCGGCGTCTTGACCCTGGCGCGGGCGGTGCGCGCGGGTGGCTGAGAAAACAATACTTCAACGCAAAGGACGCAAAGGATGCGCAGGGGACGCGAAGGCGATGGAGCAAGCGGGCGCGCAGCGCCCCTCAAATCCAATCGACGACATTAGACAGCAATATGAAGACGCTCGCGCCGAACAGGCGCCTTCGCGTCCTCCGCGAATTCTTTGTGTCCTTTGCGTTGAATCGTTTTCTTTTTAGGGAGTGGTGACGCATGGCCGCCGGGTATCGTCCAGGGCTCGTCGATCTCGCGACCGGACAGATCAGCCGCGAGATCTTTGTCAACGAGGCGATCTACCAGGAGGAGTTGGAGCGGGTCTTCGCCCGCTCCTGGCTCTTTGTCGGGCATGAGAGCCAGATCCCCAATCCGGGCGATTTCGTCGTCTCGCGCGTGGGCGAGGAGTCGGTGATCCTCTGCCGCGACCGCGCCGGCGCGGTGCATGTGTTTCTCAATTCGTGCCGGCATCGCGGCATGAAGGTGTGCCGCTACGACGACGGCAACACGACGGTCTTTACCTGTCCCTACCATGGCTGGAGCTACGGCACCGACGGGCGGCTGGTCGGGGTGCCGTTTTTCCGCGAGGCCTATCATTCGAACCTTGATCGCTCGCAATACGGCCTCGTCGAGGTGGCGCAGCTCTGCGTCTACAAGGGCACGGTCTGGGCGAATTGGGACAAGACGGCGCCCTCGTTTCTCGAATATCTCGGCGATTTCCGCTGCTATCTCGATCTCTCGCTCGACGGCTG
>DASYUS010000165.1:0-3648 GCA_036000945.1 Allostellaceae bacterium | reverse complement strand
GAAGGTCGCCTCGACCTGGATTTCGGGGATCATCTCGGCCACCCCCTCCATGACCTGGGCCCGGCGGATCACCGTCGCGCCGTCGCGCATCAACTCGGCGACCGTCCGGCCGTCGCGCGCGCCTTCCAGTACGTAATCGGTAATCAGCGCGACCGCCTCGGGGTAGTTGAGCTTGACGCCGCGCTCGAGGCGCCGCGCTGCGACCATCGCCGCGACAGCGACGAGCAGCTTGTCCTTCTCGCGCGGGGTCAGGTTCATGCCCAATCCTTAAGCACTAAATGTGCCACAGCCGCGGCAGATGCGGCGGCAATCCCATCGCGGCCGCGCGCAAATGGCAAGCGAGATCGGCAAAAGCGCGGCGCAGCACTAGCGGGTCGGCGGCAAGCCAGCGGGCGAGGAGCAGCCCACCGACCGCCGTGACGCCGCCGCGCAGCCCGGGCGACAGCCTCTGTTGCTGGACACCGCGCGCGCCCTCGACTAAGCGGCGCGGGTCGCCATCCGGCGGCGCCAGGATCAGCGTGGCGCACGCCGCTGCGCTGTCGAAGCAAGCCGGGTCGGCCATGACCCCCGGAACCTCGTCAGCGATGTGCAGCGCGTCGCCCCAGACCAGCCGGCCGCCGCGGTGCACTTCGCAACCCTCGTGCAGCAGCCCATGCGTCAGGCCTTCGCCGCGCGCGCGCCGGCCGAAGACGAGGATGCCGCCGCCGAGAAACCCGCCTCCCGGCGTCAGCGCGACCTCGGTGCGACGGCGCAGCCGGGCTCCGTCGAAGAGGATTGTCTCGGGCATCAGATATTCGAGCCAGGCTCCCTCGGCGATCGAGAGTGTTTGGTCGATCTCGGTCGTGGCGCCCTCCGAGCGGTAGATCTTTTCCGCCGCCGATGCGGTGACATGGGCCGCCGCGCCCGGTTCGAGGTCAACCGCGATCGACACCCGGTCGCCGGCAACCAGCCCGCCCGAGGTGGTGACCAGGACAGCGAGGCGGCAATCGCCCGGCTCCGGCGCGGGAAACAGCACCCGCATCGGATCGTGCTGGTAAAGATGAGCGAGGCGGGTCGCGCCGTCGCGCACCGCGAAGCCGAACTCGGCGAGCCCGGTCGTGAGGTTTTCCTGCGTGCGGTTTGCGACGGCGATGCCCCCCGGCGCCGCCTTCAGGTGACCGCGCCGGTGATCAGCGGACCGAACAGGCGCCATAGCGTGCCATCGAAGCGGAGCAAGCCTCGGCGAACCTGCTGACGGCGACCCGGCGAGTCAAGGCGGTATCCCGGGCGGAGCATGCCGCGCATCGACAAGCGCCGGCAAATCCGGGATCATCGTCCACAGCGACAGCATCCGGGCGTTGCCGCAACCCTGAGTCGCCGCCGGCCGGCCTGCGCTCGACAGGAACCGTCCGGTCGGAAAGAGCGAGTCGATACAAGAGAGGGGAGGTGTCATGCAGGCGGTTAGCGGGCTCTTGATCTTTCTGATCGTGCTGGCGGTCATCGTGCTGGCGGTGATCGCGCGCGGCGTGCGCACGGTGCCGCAGGGCTATCAATGGACCGTCGAGCGGTTCGGGCGCTACCGCATCACGCTGCAACCCGGGCTGCGCCTGCTCAACCCGTTCATCGACGGCATCGGCCGCAAAGTGAACGTTCAGGAAACCGTGCTGGAGATCCCGGCGCAGAACGTCATCACCAAGGACAACGCCTCGGTCGTCGTCGATGGCATCGTCTTTTATCAGGTGATCGACGCCGCCCGCGCCTCCTACGAGGTGCAGAACCTCGAATCGGCGGTGACCAACATCACGATGACCAACATCCGTACGGCGATCGGCGCCCTCGATCTCGACGAGACGCTGTCGAAGCGCGACGAGATCAACGAGCGGCTGTTGCGGGTGCTCGACGCGGCGACCGAGCCGTGGGGCACCAAGATCACCCGCGTCGAGCTCAAGGACGTGCGGCCGCCCGAGGATGTCCAGGTATCGATGGCCAAGCAGCTGACCGCCGACCGCGAGCGCCGCGCCGCCATCCTGCGCGCCGAAGGCATCAAGCAGGCCGCGATCCTTGAAGCCGAAGGTACCAAGCAGGCGCAGATTCTCGCCGCCGAAGGCCGGCTGGCGGCAGCTCAGAAGGATGCCGAGGCCCGCGAACGGCTGGCCGAGGCCGAAGCGGTCGCGACCACGGCGGTATCAAAGGCGGTCTCCGAAGGCAACATCCAGGCGCTCAACTATTTCATCGCCCAGAAATACGTCGAGGCGATGACACAGATCGGCCAGTCGCCGAACGCCCGGCTGGTCCTGATGCCGATGGAGGTCGGCGGCCTCGTCGGCACCATCGCCGGCATCGCCGAACTCGCCAAGGGCGTCCGCCCGCCGGATTAGGAGGGCAGAGCGATGGCATTTCCATGGTGGAGCTGGGTGGTTCTCGCCGGCGTCCTCGGCCTGGCCGAGATGCACGTCCCGGGAGCCTACCTGATGTGGATCGCGCTCGGCGCGGCGCTGACCGGTGCGGCCGATGCCGCGCTCGGGCTGTCGCTCGAAGGCCAGCTCGGCATCTTTGTCGTGGCTTCGGCGGCCAGCTGCATTGCCGGCTATTTCGTCTACCGCGAGCTCCACCGCCGTCAGCAGGGCAGCATCTCCCCCGACGACGTGCCGCTCAACGAACGCAGCCTGGCGATGGTCGGCGCGCGCGGCACGGTGTGCGAGGCCATCCTCAACGGCCGCGGCAAGGTGCGGCTGGGCGACGGCGTGTGGCTCGCCACCGGCCCCGATCTCGCCGAGGGGACGCCGGTCGCCGTCACTGCGGTGCACGGGACCCGCCTCTACGTCGAGGCGACGATGCCCGGCGGCACCCCGCATACGCCGGAATTGGCGTAAGGCCGCTCACGCTGCCGCGGCGCCGTCGACGGGCAGCGCCGCGCCCTTCACGGGTGGTGTTTCGATCCGAAATGATCATGCTCTAAAGCCGCCGCAGAAAGTCGATCACCGCGGCGTTGACCTCCGATGCCCGCTCCTGCTGGGTCCAATGGCCGCAACCTGGCAGCATGATCGTTTGGCGCAGCCGCGGCACGAAATTCGCGAGATTGGGGAGTAGTCGGTCCATCCCGCGAAAGGCGACGACGAGGTCGCGATCCCCGGCAATGTAGAGCGCTGGGATCGTTACCCGCGCCCCGGCGAAGGGTGCGAGAAGTTCCCAGTTGCGGTCGATGTTGCGATACCAATTGAGCCCGCCGCGAAATCCGGTGCGGGCAAATTCTGCGGCATAGATATCGATGTCGGCTGCACTGAGCCAGCGCGGCAGAGACGCTGGGTTGACCATGCCGGAAAGAAAACCGCCCTGTCGCGAGACCATGCCGACCACATCGGCACCCGCCCCGCCCCAATCGCGGCGCGGCGCGTCACCGGAGGCAGAATAGAGGACGGTGCGGACCGACACGCGTATATCGCGCTCGAACTCCGCTTCGGCGACCCCGGGCTCCTGGAAATAGAGCTGGTAGAAGAGGGCATCGTCGGTCTGCGGCATCACTGTCGTCGGCCGCGCCACTCCACGCGGCCGGAACGGTACGCTGAGGCCGACCACGCCGCGAAAGCGGTCGGGGCGCAGCAGAGCAGCGTGCCAGGCCACCGGCGCGCCCCAATCATGGCCGGCGATGACGGCCTGCTCTTCACCAAG
>DASYUS010000164.1:0-4548 GCA_036000945.1 Allostellaceae bacterium | reverse complement strand
GCGGCGGCCGATGCCGACGACCGTATCATCTACAACAACGCCACCGGCGCCCTGATCTACGACTCGAACGGCAGCGGCGCCGGCGGCGCGACGCAGTTCGCCCTCTTGTCTACCGGCCTTGCCCTCACCAACAGCAACTTCACGGTCGTGTGAGCGCCGATGCGCGACCGGGCGCCGCCGGTCCGGCGGCGCGATGGGGTTCTCGGGCTCGGCTGACCCGGTGGGCGCCGCGATTGGCCTCCTCCGGCACCGAAACGACCCGCCTTTATCCCTCGCCGCCCGTACGGGGAGGGGAGTTTCCATGCGGTAGTCGGGACCGGCCGCTTCGCGCGGCGACGCAATCGCGCGAGACAGACTGGAATTCCGCATCTCGATCGCACCCGACAGTTGCCCGAGCGGATCTAAAGCGCAATCATAGCAACAAATTGCCGTAAATTCGGCAACCGTCGGTGCGCGTTGGAAACGCTGATGTTCCCTGGCCTTGACTGGCAATCGTTCCTAACAATCTCGTCCGGCCGCCGCCGGATGCCAAGGCTGCCGGTGCCGCGAGCGCACAGGGGCAGACGGGGATGAGCAACATCTTCGTAACCTCCGGCGAGACCGCGTTTTTCCCGACCTACAGCTCGGGCGACAACGTCAACATCCTGTCGGGCGGTACGGTCGAGTTCGGCACCGTCTTGAACGGGGCATTTGTCTCCGTCGACAACGGCGGCCTCTTTGCCGACAGCACGATCAAAAACGGCGGCCTGGTGATCGTGCAGGCGAGCGGGCAGGCCAGCAACACGGTCGTTTCCAGCGGCGGTCAGATTACGGTGGCCAGCGGCGGTACCGCCCGGCACACCTTCGTCGACTCACAGGGCCACCAAACCGTCAATCACGGCGGCTTCGCAGTCTCATCCGTGGTTAGCGGCTTCTCCAGCCTGGACCATGCACAAGAGGACGTCTTCGGTTCTTCGTTTTTGACGGACGTAGTCGGAGCCGCCACCCAACATGTCTTCTCTGGGGGCCGGGCGGAACAGACGATTGTCCATGACGGCGAGCTTATTGTCGATGCCGGCGGGACCACCGTCAGTGCATTCGTGTTCCGCGCCAACGTGACATTCTCTCCCAATGCCACCATCGCCGGCACGGCGATCGCCACGGTGATCTCCACCAGCGGGACCCAGACTGTCATCGCTGGCGGGGTGGCGAGCAGCACCGAAGTGCGAGAACCCGGCGGGCTGGAAGCCGTCAATTCCGGCGGCAGAGCGATCGGCACCGTCATCAGCTCAGGCGCCTTCCAGGAGATCTCAGCCGGCGGCGTCACCACCGGGACGCGCGTCCACTCCGGCGCCAACCAGATCGTCTCTGGCGGCGGCATCGCCAGCAGCACCGTCGTCAGCAGCGGCGGCTCCCAGGTCGTTCGTGGCATTGCCAGCGGCAGCGTGGTCAGCAGCGGCGGCTCGATAAGCGTTTTCGACGGTGGCCGCACCGTCAATGTGACCCTGCGCGGCGCCACGGAGACCCTGGACGGCAACGAGCGCGCCAGCGGCACGGTCGTCAGCAGCGGCGGGTTCGTCAACGTTTCCTCCGGCGGCCTCGCCAGCGGCACGCGGCTGTTGAGCGGCGGCACGCAGAACGTGCTGTCGGCCGGCACTGCGAGCGCCACGCTGGTCAGCAGCGGCGGCGTCGAGAAGGTCAATAACGCGGCGCGAACCGTGGGCTCGATCGTCCGCTCCGGCGGCGTTCAGAACGTCTTCTCCGGCGGCACTGCGAGCGGCAGCGTGGTCAGCAGCGGCGGGTCGCAGACCGTCTTCTCGGGCGGCGTCACGCGCGGCGCCATCGTGCGGAGCGGCGGGACCGAGACCGTGTCGTCGGGCGGCACCGCGAGCGGCACCGTCGTCAGCAGCGGTGGGATCGAGAGGGTGTCGTCGGGCGGCACCGCGAGCGGCACGGTCGTCAGCAGCGGCGGGGTCGAGGTCGTGTCGTCGGGCGGTACGGCGAGCGGCACTATCGTTAGCAGCGGCGGCGTCGAGCGCATTTTCGCCGGCGGCCTTGCGGTCGTCGGTACGGTAAAGAGCAGCGGCCTCGAGCTGGTGTCGTCGGGCGGCGTTGCCAGCTCGACGACCGTCAGCAGCGGCGGCTTCGAGTTTATTTCGTCCGGCGGTGTCACCCGCAATGCCGTGCTGCTGAGCGGCGGCTTCGAGGAGATTTTCGCCGGCGGCCGGGCGAGCGCGACGGTGGTCAGCAGCGGTGGCCTCGACCTCATCTTCTCCGGTGGCTTGGCCATCGGGTCGATTGTCCGCGGCGGCCTCGAGGAGGTCGCCTCGGGCGGAGTCGCGAGCAAACCGACGGTCAGCAGCGGCGGCAGCGAGATCATCTTCGCCGGCGGCGTCGTCAGCGGCGCCGTCGTCAGCTTTGGCGGCAGCGAGACGGTGAGCGGCGGCGGCCTTGCCCGGGTCACCATCGTGCGGAACGGCGGCAGCGAAATCATCGCATCCGGCGGTGTCGCCAGCGCGACGACGGTCAGCGCCGGCGGGGTGCAGAGAATTCTCGGCGGCGGTGTCGCGATCGGCGCCAGGTTGAGCGGCGGCAGCGAAATCGTCTCGTCGGGCGGCATCGCCAGCGCGACGGCGGTCAGCTCGGGCGGAGTGCAGACCGTCCTGCGCGGCGGTACCGCGCTCGGCGCCAGCCTGATCCTCGGCAGCCAGACGGTCTCGGGCGTCGCCAGCGGCACCGTCGTCAGCGCCGGCGGCCGCGAGACAGTGGCTTCGGGCGGGATTGCGCGCGGCACGGTCGTCCTCAGCGGCGGCAACCAGTTCGTGCTCTCGGGCGGCGTCACCAGCGGCGCGACGGTGTCGAGCAGCGGTGCCCAGACGCTGAGCGGCGGTACCTCGATCCAAACCAACGTGCCCTTCGGTGGCATCGAGGTCGTATTGTCGGGCGGGGTTGCGAACGCCACTTTGCTGAGCGGGGGCCAAGTCGTCTCCGCCGGCGGGGTCGCGAGCGGTACGATCGTTAGCGGCGCTGGCGCCGCCGAAATCATCTCGGCCGGCGGTCTCGCCGTGTCGCCGACAATCGCCGGCGGCTTTGTCGACCTCGCATCCGGGGGCACGATCACCGGGGTGATCACGTTTACGACTGGCGGCACTTTACAGATCGAGGCGATACCGCCGCCGGGCGGCACGTTGGAGTTTTTTGTCACCGCCCTGGCGGCCGCGGACACGGTGATCGGCGGTCCGGGCTCGGATCAGCTGACCGTGCTGACCCCCGGTGCGGTCGATGCGAGTGGCGTCAGCGCGATCGACATCTTCAAGCTGGCCGGCGGCGCGGCGAACAGTCTGAGTTTGACCGATGCGAACTTCATCGGCGTGACCGGTGCGACGATCAGTGTGACCGGCGGCAATGCCGGCAACACGATCGACGCGTCTGCGGTGACCGGCGCGAACCGGGTCGTCCTCACCGGCGACGCCGGCGCCGATACGCTGACCGGCGGCGCGGGCAACGATTCGTTCAGCGGCGGCAGCGCCAACGACGCACTGACCGGCAATGACGGGGCCGATACGCTGCGCGGCGGCGCCGGGGCCGACACGATGGCGGGCGGCGAGGGCGACGACACCTATTTCGTCGACGATTCCGGCGATGTGGTGACCGAGGCTTCGGGCGCGGGCACCGACACCGTCAACACCTCGCTCCTCCTCTTTACGCTCGGCGCCAACGTCGAGAATCTGACGTTCATCGGCGCCGGGAATTTCGCCGGCACCGGCAATGGCCTCAACAACACGATTACCGCCGGCACCGGGAACGACACGCTGCGCGGCGGCAGCGGTGCCGATACGCTGATCGGCGGCGGCGGCAACGACACCTATTTCGCCGACAACGCCGGCGACGTGGTGACGGAGGCATCAGGGGCGGGCATCGACACGGTCAACACATCGCTGGCGAGCTATACGCTCGACGCCAATGTCGAGAACCTGACCTTTATCGGATCGGGGGATTTCACCGGACTTGGTAACGCTCTCGCCAACGTCATCGCCGGCGGGTCCGGCAACGACACGCTGCGCGGCGGGCTCGGCAACGACACGCTGACCAGCGGTCTCGGTGACGACTCGTTGCTGTTCGACACCGGGCTCGGGGCGACCAACGTCGATCAGGTCTTCGATTTCGACAGCGCGCACGACAAGGTCCTGCTGAAGAGCTCGATCTTCACCACGGCCGGACCGGTCGGCCCGCTGGCGGCGGGCGCCTTTTTCATCGGCAGCGCGGCGGCCGACGCCGACGATCGCATCATCTACGACAGCACCACCGGCGCGCTGATCTACGACACCAACGGCAACGCGGCCGGCGGCGCGACCCAGTTCGCAACCTTGTCCACCGGCCTCGCCCTGACCGACAACAACTTCACGATCGTCTAGGGGCATAGGCCGCGTATTCGGCATTCTGAACGATATTCAGACTCGCGCCGCGGGCGCGGCTGCGCTAGGATGCCGCATCCGCGATTGCACCCCGGAGGAAATGCTGATGACCCGCGCCTACAACGTCGTCGATGCCGACGGCCATATCCTGGAG
>DASYUS010000163.1:0-1738 GCA_036000945.1 Allostellaceae bacterium | reverse complement strand
TGACCGGGCGGCCCATCGCCTGCGCCTCGATGATTACCCGGCCGAACCCCTCGGGATCGGTCGAGGCGGAGACGACGACATCGGACAGCGCATAGGCCGCCGGCATGTCGGGGCAGTCCTCGACGATGCGAAACATGCCGATCAGCCCCTGCCGCTCGATTTCAGTTTCGAGTTCGCGGCGGAAGCCGCGGTGCTGCTCGGCGCCGACCAGGAGACAGCACAAATCGCGCCGCCCGAGCCGGGCGATCGCGGCGACGAAGTCGAGCCCGCCCTTCCAGCGCGTGAGGCGCCCCGGCAGCATGACGACCGCCGCGTCGTCCGGCACCCGCCAGCGCGCCGCCAGCGCGGCCACCCGCTCGCCATTGACGCGGCGCGGGCCGAACTCGTCGAGATCGACGCCGCGCGGAATGATCCGCAGCCGGTCGGCGCCGACGCCATAGACCTCGGCGACATGCTCGCCGACGAAATGCGAGATCGCGATGACCCGCTCGCCCTTCGCCATCACCGAGTTGTACCAGCGCTTCAGAGGCAGATCGCTGTCGTAGGCATTGTGGAACGTCGTGACGAAGCGCCGCCGCATCGTGCGCGCCGCCGACCAGGCGCTCCACGCCGGAGCACGGCTGCGGGCGTGCACGATGTCGATCTTGTGGCGCCGGATCACCTCGCCCAGCGCGGCGACGTTGCGGCGCATCGCCAGCGGGTTCTTCGAGGCCAGCGGCAGCTTGATGTGGTGTGCCCCGACGCGGGCCAGCTGGTGCTCCATCGGGCCGCCGGACGACGCGACCCAGGCGGTCCACCCCGCCGCGGCGAGCGCGCCGGCGAGGTCGACCGCGCCGCGCTCGGCGCCGCCGGAAACGAGGCTCGGGATGACCTGCAGCACCGCCGGCGGGCGGCCTTCCGGCGGCGGACCGGCAATGCTATCGTCGCTGTTCATTCGGTTGCCGCAACACTCTGGATGCCCGCCATCGACAGCGCCGCGGCGCCTGCCGCGAGCCCGCAGATTCTAGCACGGCCGGACGGCGCCACAATCGCCTACCACCGGCTCCCCGGCGCCGCTCCGGGAATCATTTTCCTCGGCGGCTTCCGCTCCGCGATGACCGGCACCAAGGCCTTGTTTCTGGAAGATTATTGCCGGCGGCGCGGGCGCGCCTACGTGCGCTTCGATTATTTCGGGCACGGCCGATCGAGCGGCGATGTCGCGCTCGGCACGATCGGCCGCTGGCGCGCCGACGCGATCGCGGTGATTGATTCGCTGAGCGAGGGCCCGCAGATCCTCGTCGGCTCCAGCATGAGCGGCTGGATCATGCTGCTGGCCGCGCTGGCGCGGCCGGAGCGGATCGCCGCGCTGGTCGGCATCGCCGGCGCTCCCGACTTCACCGAAGAGCTGCTGTGGCCGCGGCTCACCCCGGCCCAGCGCGTCGAAATCATCGAGCGCGGCGCCGTTATCCTGCCGTCCGACTACGACCCGGCCGGGTATCTCTACACAAGCGCGCTGATCGAGGACGGCCGCCGCCACCTTCTCCTCGGCCGGCCGATCGCGCTCGACATGCCAGTGCGGCTCTTGCACGGGATGCGCGACCAATCGGTGCCGTGGCAATTGAGCCTGCGCCTCGCCGAGCGCCTCGCCGGCGATGATGTCGCCGTCACCCTGATCAAGGGCGGCGACCACCGCCTGTCGCGCGAATCCGATCTCGCCCGCCTGGCACAGACCCTGGATGCGCTGATGGAGCCATGACTC
>DASYUS010000162.1:0-2078 GCA_036000945.1 Allostellaceae bacterium | reverse complement strand
GGGTTCTGTTCGATCTCGGTCTCGACGAACTCGGCGAGCTCGATATTCGAGAGCTGCAGCATCTTGATCGCCTGCTGCAGCTGCGGCGTCATCACCAGGGTTTGGCTTTGACGCAGCTCAAGCCGTTGCGAAAAACCGAATCTGCTCACCAAAATGCTCCGTTCGGAGCAGCTTATAGGCTGAATCGCTCGCCGAGGTAAACGCGCCTCACTTCGGCGTCGGCGACGATCTCGTCGGGCGCGCCGTCCATCAGCACCCGTCCTTCGTGCAGGATGTAGGCGCGATCGACGATCTTCAGCGTATCGCGCACATTGTGGTCGGTGATCAAGACGCCGATGCCGCGATCCTTGAGGTGCGCCACCAGGTCGCGGATGTCGCCGACGGCGATCGGATCGATGCCGGCCAAGGGCTCGTCGAGCAGGATGAAGTTCGGCTCGGTCGCCAGTGCGCGGGCGATCTCGACGCGGCGCCGTTCACCGCCCGAGAGCGCCAGCGCCGAGGCGCGCCGCAAATGACTGATCGAGAACTCGGCGAGGAGCGCGTCCAGCATCGCTTCCCGGGTCTCGGGCTCGGGTTCGGCGACTTCGAGAATGGCACGGATGTTCTGCTCGACGGTCAGGCCGCGAAAGATCGAGGCCTCCTGCGGCAGGTAGCCGATGCCGAGGCGGGCGCGGCGATACATCGGCAAGAGGCTGATGTCCTGCCCGTCGAGCTCAACTGTTCCGGTGTCGGCCGCAATGAGGCCGGTGATGATGTAGAAGCAGGTGGTCTTGCCGGCGCCATTCGGGCCGAGCAGGCCCACCACCTCGCCGCGCTGCAGCGCCACATTGACGTCGCGCAAGACCGGGCGGCGCTTGAAGCTCTTGCCGAGGCCATGGCCGACGAGGCCGCGATTGTCGGCGACCAGGCGCGGCCCGGCAGCGGCTCCCTGGCCGAGCCAGTCCGGCCCGTCATAGCCCGGCGGCGCGGGTCCGACCCCGTTGCGCATCACGGCCTCTTGTCGCCGGCGGGAGCGGGGTTGCGCGCCGGCGCGCTGGCGGACGCCGCGCCGCGCCCCTCCTGGTCGCGACGCACGAAGAGGCCCTGGACGCGCTGAGGCGCCTCGCCCGGGCCGCTGCCGGGCAGCATCCGGCTGATGTTCTTGTTGAGATCCATGACCCCCTTCTGTCCGCGAATGACGTCCTTGCCGCGCTCGATGACGACATTGCCGATCAGCGTCGCGATGCCGGTCTCGGCATTGTAGACGCCGAAATCGGCGCGACCGGTGTCGGCCGCGTTCTTGATCACGACATGGCCTTGCGCGTCGACGCGGCTGATCTTCGAATCCGGCGCGGCGGCGCTGCCGGCCGCGCCGCCCGCTGCCGCCGCGGGTGCGACCGGCGGTTTCTGCTGCGCCGGCTGCGGCCGTGTACCGGCGGCGCCGGCCTTCGCCGGGGGCGTCTCGGACTTGACCATGTAAGCGGTCAAGATGTCGGCCTTGATCATCTTGCCGTTGCGGATCGCGACGGCGTCGCCGCGGGCGACGGCGATCTGCCTCTGGTCATACCATTCGAGGCTGTCGCGTGCGGTCACGCTGTCGGTCGACGTCGTCAGCTTGATCGCCTTGCCGGTGACGATGGCGATCGCGCGGTCGACATCGTCGACCGCGCGGTCGCCGACCACGGTCTGCATGCCGCGCTTCAGAAGGACGTGGCCCTGCGCCTCGACCCGGTAAATCTCGGTGTTGCCGCCGGTATTGCCGCCTTTGGCGTCGCGGTAATGCGCGATCAGCGTGTCGGCGTGGACCTCGCCGGTGCCGCGCGTCGCCACAGCGTTGCCCCGCGCGATGTAGAGACGCGCGTCCTGCTGCCATTCGATGCCAGAATCGGCCTGGATCTGGATCGGTTCGTTGGCGCCGGCGGCGATGGATTGTGCGCCCGGCCGGGACAGCGGCATGCCGCAAACGAGCAGCGCCAGGCTGAGCGCGACCGTCCCGGTTTTCCCAAATCCGCTGTGGTCTGATGGCATCGCGCGCTTAACGCTTCGTCTTGTCAGGCGGCCGCTTGGCATGAACCGGCGGGCGAGACGCCGGGCGGCCG
>DASYUS010000161.1:0-3404 GCA_036000945.1 Allostellaceae bacterium | reverse complement strand
GCACGATCAGGATGTTGTCCGGGCTCACCTTCGCCTTGAAGCGCTTGTCGAGATCGGCGGCGACGGCTTCTCGCAGCGGCAGGATGCCGTTGGCCGGGGTGTAGCCGTGATGGCCGTCGCGCAGCGCCTTGATGGCGGCCTCGACGATATGCTGCGGCGTCTGGAAATCCGGCTGGCCGATGCCGAGATTGATGATCGATTTGCCCTGCGCTTCGAGCGCCTTGGCGCGGGCCAGGACCTCAAAGGCGGTTTCGGTGCCGAGCTGGCCCATCCGGTCGGCAAGCTGCAGGCGCTGAACGACATCGAGCATGGGCGGACCCTCCCCGGCGGCCTTGGATTTGGCGGCGGACTATGCCGCATCACCGTGCGGCGGGAAAGGCCCGGCTTGGCTTGACGGGTGGGGCCGGGGCGGCTACACACCCCGGTTCCGGTGGCGGGCGTAGCTCAGTTGGTTAGAGCGCCAGATTGTGGATCTGGATGTCGGGGGTTCAAGTCCCCTCGCTCGCCCCATTTTTCAATCGCTTACGCGCGGATGTGAAGGCTGCGCTGACGCGCCGTCTTGCATTCTGCGCGGCGTCGCGCATGACGCGCACGGCACCCTCGCGGCGCCTGAAGCGCATCGCCAAGCCCAGCACGATCAGCACGACCGCAAAGACGCTGAGCGCGGTCGGCTCCGGGATCGATTGAATTTTCCAAACGGTTTCCTGCAAGCGAGCGCCGATTTCGGCGGCGCTCAGGGTGGATGCTGCTGCAGACATCGTCCGAAGGACAACAACCGACCCGACGGCCGCCGCCGCCAGGACAGTTAATCTCGACATTTCTTAAATCCCCGACCCTCTCTTGAGCCCCCGACTCGCGCTTTCCGATCTATCCTGCTTCAGTGCAATCCTGATACCGCCGTAGGCGGATCAATGACTTCGAATGGGGGGCCGCGCGCGAGGTGGCAGGCTTTGTAAAATTCCTTGATAGATTTGGGCGGTATCGCACGCGGCGACCAATCCGCTTTAATTAATTTTGTGCGGCTAGCGGACGGTGCCGCGGCGCAATTCGAGCGGGCGCGGCGGGCCGCCGGCGGCCGGGGCGGGGCCGGGCTGCTGCAGGGTGCGCGGCGACGGGTTGGCGCCGCGCTGGGCGGGCAGCTTGTCGGCATCGACCGGGGGAAGGGCGTTCGGGTCGGGACGGTAGGCAAGGTCGTCCCACGGCCCCTCGACCACGACCGGGACGAGGGCTCCGTCGGCGGCCGCGCCCTCGAGGGACACGACCGATTTGGGCAGCAGGCGGTATTTCAGGCGGCGTTGCGGCAGGTCGATGGTGCCGGTCCCTTCCACGCGCAACAGCGGCGATTTGAGCATCAAATCGAAATTGCGCACGATGCCGCTGTTGATCGAGAGCGTGCCGGTCAACTCGGCGAAATCGGTTTGGCGCGTGTCGGAAATCTTCTCGTCGGAAAAGGCGTGGCCGGCCTCGCGCGCCAGTGCCACCAGATCGACCCCCTTGATCGCGCCGTCGTAAACGCGGAATTCGCCTTCGCCGCCGAGATTTGCCACCAGCTCGCGTGGCGAGCGACCGCGGCCGGCCAGCGACAGATCGAGGGCGCCGATGCCGGCGAAACGGTCGGTGCCGGCAATGTCGGTCAGGAGCGAGGCGGCGTGCAGCCCGGCGAATTTCAGATTGACCTCGACAGCCGGTACCGTACCCGAAGCATCGAGGACGCCGCGCCCGCGCCCGCGGCCGCGATAGAGCGTGGTCTCGGCAATCTCGGCGACCATGCGGCCGTCGCGCAGCGTCGCGCTGAGCTGGGTGCGGCCGATACGCACGTCGCGCACGCGCAGGTTCGACACCGTCAGCTGTAGATCGGCGTTGAAGGCGCGCAGAAAGGCGATGTCGATCGGCTCGGTGCTCCACGTGGCCGGCTCGGCCGGCGGCGCCAAATCGACCGGTTCGGCGCGCGGCGGGACATAGGGCGTGAGGTCGAGGGCGCCGAGTTCGAGCATGGCGCGCACGGACGGTTTGGCACCGCTCGTGTCGATGCTGAGTTCGCCACGCCCGCTGGCGTCATCGAGGGCCACGCGCTCGGCCGTCAGCGTCGCCTTGGCGCCGCGCGCGACGATGGTGCCGCTCATGGCGAACGCGGCGGGCCCTGCGAGATCGATCGGCGTACCGAACCAGTGGCTCAGCCGGGTGATCGACGGCACGGCAATCGAAAGCCCGCCGTCGAGCATCAACGGCGCGGTGCCGGCGCGGCCGGTGAAATCGGTGCGTAACGCCTCGGAGGCGAGTGTCGCGGCCAGGGGGCTCGCACGGCCTTCGATCAAGGCGCGCGGATCGCCGGCGCGCATGGCCAGTTGCACCGTGGCGCCGTGCCACAGCGCTTCGCCCTCGGCCACAGCCGGTTCGGCGAGGCTGGGGGCGGCGAGGCGAAGATTGAGCGCGCCGATCTCCTCGCGCCACGCCGTGGCGCGGTTGACGAAGGAAACGCGGCCGTTGATCAGACGGACATCGCCGAGACGGATCTCGCCGGGACGAAACCAGCCGACAGCCTCCGGCCGGATGCGGGCACTGCCGGGGGCCGCACTTTCCAGGATGTTCCAGTTCGGCCGGCCCTGCTCATCGATCTCAAGGCGCAGATCGGGCTCGATCAGCACGAAGCGGTCGATTTCCACGTCGCCGGACAGGAGCGGCCGCAGCTTCAGCTGCAATTGCAGGCGCGCCAAGCGCAGCATGTCGGGCTCGGCGGCACCGGTCCGGTTGGCGAGGGTGACGTTGTCGGCTTCGATCTCCAGCCGCGGCAGGATCGACAGGCGCACCGCGCCGTGGATTTGCAATTTGCGCCCGGTGGCGCGCGACAGCTGCTCGGCGAGGCGATCCTTGTAGAGTTCCACGGGCACGACAAAGGGCGCCGCAATCACCGCGACGAGCGCGATGGCGAGGACGGCGCCGACAATCACCGCGAGCTTCTTCATCGTCCAGCCTTCAACCAGAACCGGGCCGGTACGACCCCCGCAATATCAGATTGCGGCGGCGGCACGAAGCCGCCGCCGCATAACGTTCTCGTTACTCCTTAATGATGATCGTGGCGCGCCGGTTCCCAGGATTCGGCACGTTGTCGGGTGTGGGCACGGCCAGGTCATGCTGGCCCTTGCCGGACGTCAGGATGACCGAAGCGGGGATGCCCTGGCTTTCGAACACCTTGGCCACGGCCTGGCTGCGCATCTCGGACAGTTTTTGATTGTAGTTCTCGGGTCCGGCCGTGTCGGTGTAGCCGACCACAACGATATTCGGCTTGCCATAGGCCTTGGCCTTGCTGGCCGCGCTCAGGACGGTCTGACGCGCCTCATCCGTCAGCTTGTCGCTGTTGAACGGGAAAAAGACGATGAAGTTGGCGGGCCCCTGCTGTGCCGGCG
>DASYUS010000160.1:0-4034 GCA_036000945.1 Allostellaceae bacterium | reverse complement strand
GGTCGCTCTTGTTCAGGTAGTGCGCCACCTGATCGCCGCGCACGCCGACGAACAGCGGATGGTCCTCGGGGAACGCCCCTTTGGCCTTGAGGGTCGTGATCACCGGCACGTTCAACAGCTCGGCCAGCGCCTTCAGCTCGTCCGAGGCGCCGGCGTAGATGACCCCCTCGCCGGCGTAGATCAGCGGGCTGCGGGCGCCGAGGAGCTGGTCGACGGCGGCGCGCACATCCGCCGGGTCCGGCGCCGATTTCCAGCCCTTGACGGGACGGTAGGGGTCGGCGGTCTCGTCGTAGGTGGCGGTGGCGTTGGGGATGGCGAGGATCACCGGGCCCGGCCGGCCGCTGCGCAGCATCGTGAAGGCGCGGCGCATCAGCTCGGGCGTGCGCTCGGGCTTGTCGAGGTAGCCGAACCATTTCGACACGGTCTTCATCGCCGAGGCGACATCGTACTGGCTGTTGCCCGAGGCGCCGGCCGGCACGCCGTCGGTGATGCACAGCACGGGCGAGCCATCCTCATAGGCCTGCGCCATCCCGGCATAGGCGTACTGCATGCCGGCGGCGTTGACGCCGCCCTGGAAGGTGCACACCCCGATCTTCGCCCCCGCGCTGATGCGCGAGAACGCGTCGGCGACCGCGACGGCGTAGCGGTCGTCGCGCATCATCAGCATCGGCACCCCTTCGCGCCCCAGCGCGTTGTTGACCCGGCAGACCGGGAAGGTCGAAACCCAACCCACCCCCTCCTCTTTGAGAATGCGGACAATCCCGGTTGCGACATCGATCGTCATGAATGTGGTCTCCTTTGCCTGGAGCCGAGCCGTCAGCCTCCGGTGGGGGCCTACGTTGACATCGTAAGGGTCACCGGTTCAATCCCAGTCGCCCAAGATCTTTTCAACCTGCCCGTCAATCGGTCATGACTCGTCCTTGGCGGCGGCGAGCCGCGCTGCGTGGGCCGGGTAGACGCCGAGGATGTTGACCTCGTGCGAGAAGAAGGCGAGTTCCTCGAGCGCCAGCTTCAACGGTCGGTCGTCGGGGTGGGCTTCGACATCGGCGTAGAACTGGGTCGCGGTGAAGCGGCCGCCGACCATGTAGCTTTCGAGCTTGGTCATGTTGATGCCGTTGGTGGCGAAGCCGCCCAAGGCCTTGTAGAGCGCCGCCGGGACGTTCTTGACGTTGAACACGAAGGTGGTGACCGCAGGCACGCCGCGCGGCGCCCGCTTCGCCTCACGCGACATGACGAGGAAGCGGGTCGTGTTGTGCTCGGCATCCTCGAGGTTTTCGGCGAGCGAGACGAGGCCGTAGATCTCGCCGGCCAATTCGGAGGCGATCGCGGCGATGCTCGGGTCGCCGAGTTCCTTGATCTCGGCGGCGCTGCCGGCGGTGTCGGCGCGCACCACCGGCTGGAGCCCGTGCGCCCGGATGAAGTTGCGGCATTGCGACAGCGCGTGGACGTGGCTTCTCACCGTGCGGATGCGGTCGAGCCTCGCGCCGGGCAGGGCGAGGAGGTGATGGCTCACCCGCTCGAAATGCTCGGCGATGATGAAGAGTCCCGAATCCGGCATCAGATGGTGGATGTCGGCGACCCGGCCAGCGACCGAATTCTCGATCGGCAGCATGGCGAGCGCGGCCCGCCCCTCGCGCACCGCGGCGAACGCATCCTCGAAGGCGGCGCAGGGCAGCGTCGTCATCGCCGGGAAGACATTGCGGCACGCCAGGTCGGAATAGGCGCCGGGCGCCCCCTGAAAGGCGATCGTCTGCAAGGGGTTGGGTGTATCTGTCATGAGATTAGCGTTCCATCAGCGTGCGAGCGCGGGCGAGGTCGGCCGGGGTGTCGACCTGGACGCCGAGGCGGGCCGGGTCGATCAGGCTGACCGAGATGCGCATCCCGGCTTCGAGGGCGCGCAGCTGTTCCAGCCGCTCGCGCTGTTCGAGAACGCCGCGCGGCAAGGTGACGAACCGGTCGAGCGCGGCGCGGCGATAGGCGTAAAGCCCGATATGCTCGTAATGCGGCCCCTCGCCCCACGGCACCGGCGCCTTCGAGAAATAGAGCGCGCGCGCCGGGCGGGCGGGGTCGGCAAAGCCGGCGGCCACCTTGTTGACGCTGGTCGAGTCGATTTGCTCGCGATCGGTGATTTCGGCGGCGAGCGTGGCGATGTCGGTCTCCGGGTCGGCAAGGGCGGCGAGGGCAATGCGGATCGCGGCGGGATCGAGCATCGGCATATCGCCCTGCACGTTGACGACTGCATCATGGGCGCGCGCCGGGTCGATCAGCGTCATCGCCGCGTGGATACGGTCGGAGCCGGTCGGCAATGCCCGGTCGGTCATCACGGCGCGGCCGCCTTCCCGCTCGATTCGGTCGGCAATCGCCCGGTCGCCGCAGGCAACGACGACCGGGCCGACCGCGGCATCAACGGCGCGACGCCAGACATGCACGATCATCGGCACCCCGGCGATCTCGGCCAGCGGCTTGTTCGGCAGCCGCGTCGCAGCGAGGCGGGCCGGGATCAGGACGATCGGGTTGGCGATCGGGTTGCTGCGGGGCATTGCGGATACCGGTCGACCATCGAAGCAAACGGGCAGCGACAACATGCCCGGTTCGCTTGCTCGCCGAAAGCGCGATAATTCGATTGAGTTGGCGGCAGGAATCCGATTTTCTGCCGCCCGCGCCGTGGCCGGCCGTCGCTCGCGTCGACACCCGCGCCACGCTCCGAGGGGCAACCGGATAGGACGCCGATGCCGGCTTTCGAGTGGAACAAGATCATTGCATCGGTGCTGACGGCAATGATCGTTGCGATGGTCGCGGGCATCCTCGCGAGCCAGATCGTCCGTCCGAAACATGTGGAACACCTCGCCTATACGCCGCCCGGTGCCGAAGGCGGCGCGGCTCCGGCGGCGGCTCCCGGCGGCAAGGCGGCGGCGGGGGTTGAGCCGATCGACCAGTACATGGCGAAGGCCGATGCCAAGAAAGGTGAGCAGGTGGCCAAGGTGTGCGTGCAATGCCATACCTTCGGCAAAGGCGAACCCAACAAGATCGGCCCCAATCTCTTCGGCGTCATGCAAGAGAGCATCGCCGCCGTGCCGAATTTCCAGTTTTCCCCGGGTCTGACGGCGCACAAGGCCGAAAAGTGGGATCCGGCGAAGCTCAACGTCTGGCTCTACAAGCCGCAGGACTTCGCCAAGGGCACCAAGATGGCGTTCCCTGGCCTGCCAAAGGGGCAGGACCGCGCTGACGTGATCGCCTATCTGGAAAGCCTGAAATAGGAGGAGTGTGGGCGAACTCGATCAGTACCTCGCCCTCGCCGTCGATCTCGCTGACGCGGCCGCAGAGGCGATCCGCCCGCATTTTCGCCAACCCCTTGTGGTCGACGACAAGCCCGATCTGTCGCCCGTCACCGTTGCCGATCGCGCCGCCGAAGCGGCGATGCGGCAGCTGATTGCCGCGCGCTTTCCGACCCACGGCATCTTCGGCGAAGAATTCGGCCGCGAGCGCGAAGGCGCCGATTTTACCTGGGTGCTCGACCCGATCGACGGCACCAAATCGTTCATCTCAGGGGTGCCGCTGTTCGGCACGCTGATCGCGCTGGCCTATCAGGGCCGGCCGATGCTCGGGATCATCGACCAGCCGATCCTGCGCGAGCGGTGGATCGGCGCCAGCGGGCATCCGACCACCTTCAACGGCGCCGCCATCCGGGTGCGGCCGTGCCCGGCGCTGGCCGCGGCGACGGTTTTTTCGACCAGCCCCGACATGTTCAAGGGCGACGACGCCCTTGCCCACGCTCGCGTCGCGGCTGGCGCCAAGCTGGTGCGCTTCGGTGCCGACTGCTACGCCTATGGCCTGCTGGCGCACGGGTTTATCGACCTGGTCATCGAGGCCAGCCTCAAGCCCTATGATTTCAGCGCCATGCTGCCGATCGTCGAGGGCGCCGGCGGGATCGCCAGCGATTGGCGGGGTGCGCCGCTGACCCTCGCCTCGGACGGCCGGGTCCTGGTCGCCGGCGACCGCCGCGCGCACGAAGCGGCGCTCCGGTTGTTGGCTCA
>DASYUS010000159.1:0-8146 GCA_036000945.1 Allostellaceae bacterium | reverse complement strand
CGGCACCGGCGCCCTCGGCGACATTGTGCGTGTCGGTGAAAAGGATGCGCATCGCCTGCCTGATCTCGGCTTCCGACACCGTGATGATGCGCGCGGCGCCGGCCCGGATCGTCGCCAGCGCCCGCTCGTCGGGCACCCGGACGGCCAGCCCGTCGGCGATCGTGTCGGCCGAGTTGGTGGGCACCGGCATGCCGGCGGCGACCGACAGCGCATAGGTCGGCGCGTTGGCGGCGACCACTCCGACGATCTCGGCCCTCTGCCCCAAGGCCTCGCGCGCCGCGATCATGCCGCAGATGCCGCTGCCGAGGCCGATCGGCACATAGACTGTGTCGAGCCCCTCGACCGCGCGGAACAGCTCGAGGCCGTAGCTTGCGACGCCGCGAACCAGCGCCGGATCGAACGAGCGCACGAGGTGGAGGTTGTCGGCTTCGGCGCGGGCAACCGCGTATTCGTAGGCCGCCTGAAAATCGTGCCCGGCTTCGACCAGCGTCGCGCCGAAGCCCTGCATCGCCCGGTTCTTCTCGACGCTGTTGCCGTGGGGCACGACGATCGTCGCGGCAAGCCCCAGCCGCCCGGCGGCATAGGCGATGCTCTGCCCGTGATTGCCGCGGGTGGCGGTAATGACGCCGCGAATCGCGGGCCGGCGCCGCCGCAGCTCGTCGAGATAGACGAGGCCGCCGCGCAGCTTGAAGGCGCCGATCGGGGTGTGGTTCTCGTGCTTCACCCAGAGCTCGGTGCCGAGCCGGCGTGACAACAGAGGCCAGCAATATTGCGGGGTCGGCGGCACCAGCGTGCGGACCAGAGCGGCAGCTTCGTCGAGGCGGGCGAGGGTGGTCATGGCAAGCCGATCAGCTCCATTGGGCACGAGGCGAAAAGACTGCTGCCAGCCATCCTATCGCTATTTTCGGTCGCGGAGCGGCGCTATGCTACAAGCCTCGACACCATCTCCGACCGATCCCGCAAGGATGAAATGGACAGGTCCAAACAAACCGGTTTTGCCGATCGCTTGAGCGCGGCCGCGGAAGCAAGGAAGGCGCTGTTGGAGCGGGCGGCGCGTGCGCGGGCAGCCGCCGAAAGTCCGGAGGCCGTCGAGCGGCGTGCCGCTCGGGAGGCGATCGCCGCGGCGCGGGCTGCCCGCATCGCCGAGCGCAAGGCTGCCAGATTGGCTGAGCAGGCGCGTCAGGCTGCAGCCCTGGCCGCCGCTCAAGCCGCCGAGGCCGCCGCTCGCGAGGCGGCGCTGCGCGCCGAGAAGGAATCCGCCGACATCGCTTTCGCCGAGCGCGCTGCGCGGGAGGCCGCCGAGGAGGCGGCGAAGCAGGCCGCGCGCGACGCCCGCTATGCCGCCCGGAAAGCCCGCAAGCGCAAGGGTCGATAGCGACCCGGCATCGATCTCATTGCGCCGCCCGCTGCTCCTGTTGCGGCGCCGACACGCCGACGATCGGCGCAAACAGCTGGCGCAGCACCCCCGGCGCGAGCGCGCTGAGCGGGTTGACCGTGACCTGCGGGTCGGCGCTCGCTCCGCTCAGACGGAAGTTGGCCGCGAACAGCCCCTCCGAGCCGCCGCCCAACAGCTGGCCGATGACCGGAACGATGTCGAGAATCGAATTCAGCGCATAAGCGGGCGCCACCGTGCCCCGCAGCTCGAGACGGTCGCGCTCGACGTCGGCCCAGCCTTCGGCCGTGACGCCGAGCGCCTCACCAAACGCAAGCATTCGTTCGACGGTGAGCCGGCCGCCGCCGTAAGCGAAATCGCCGCGCAGCGTCATGAACGGCAGGCCGGAGCCGGACAGCATGCTGGCAAACCCGGTCAGCGACGGAAGCGCCAGGATGCGGGTCAACAGCGGCGCGCGCACCAGCGTGTAGTTCTTGCCTTCGACATGGGCGCGCAGCGTGCGCTTGCCGCCGACGTCGGAGATTTGGCCGTCAACGGTCACCTGCCCGCCAACGACGCCATCGGCAATGTCGAGGGCCTGCAGGGTGGCACCGAGATCGTCCGACTGAAAGGTCAGACGGTGGCCGCCGCCCTCGTCAAAGTGCAGCGACAGCCGGTGCCCATTGACATAGCGGCCCTCCAGCCGGCCCGACTGCCAGACCCCGCCGGTGCGCGCCAGGTTGGCGGTGACTTGGCGAAGCTCGCGCTGCGTCCCAAGGATCAGCTGATCGACCCGGGCATTGACGGTGAGCGGTTGTGACGGCACCGATGGCGTGCCGCTCGCCGCTTCCTTCAAAAGATGGCGGGCATCAGCTCGCGCCGCGTGGATATCGGCGAACCAGCCGCCGGCCGGACGCCGGGTGACCGTGCCGGTGACATCGGTCTGGCCAACCAGCAGGCGGCGGATCTCGACCCGGTCGACGTGCTTGCGATCGGCCCCGAGCTGGGCCGTGAAACGGCCGTCGAGGCCCTCCGCCTTGATATCGATCTGCGGAATGCGAATGATCGCCTCGTTTTCGATGTCGAGCACGACCTTCGCGGTCCCCGGCCGGTCCGGCGGCTTGCTCCATCCGGCCTCGGCGATCGACAGGGCGGCGCCGCGCAAATCGAGCAGGGCCGTCGCCTCGCCGCGGTTCCCGGCGAGGACCGAATAGGTGATATCGGCGGCGATCGGGCCCTTGAGGCGGTCGGGCAGAAAATCAAGATCAAGCCGTCGCTGCGCCTCGTCATCGAGCGTCAGCGCCACCCTGTAGGTCGAACGCGGGCCGCTCTTCGGGTGGAAGAAGACCTTCGCGTCGAGTTTTGCCGGCGTGCCGTCGAACCGGGCGGTGCCTTGGACATGCGCACCGGTGCGGGCGACATCGAGCGCGAAACTGCCGTCGGTGACCGCACGGTCGAGCACGATTTTGCCAAGGTTCGCGCCAGTGATGGTCGCCCTGGCACCGTACTCGACATCGTCGAACTTGAGGGCGTTGATGAGCGGGAGCTTGAAATGCAACTGGGTCTCGGCCCGGCCGCCGACACGCGCCGGTTCGATCCCGACCGCACGCGCATAATACAGCGGCTTCGAGTCGATCACTTCGAGCGCATCTTGGAGCGGTCCGACAAGTGTCAGATCGATCGTCACCGACTCGATCGGGGCATCGAGTTCGGTCAGGCGTACCGCGCCGCCGGTGACCTTCATTCCCTTGAGCATGCCGCTCGTCGGCGTGAAATCGAGATGATTGCCGGCGAAGGTCGCGGTCCCTCCGACCTGATAGGCCATCGGCAAGCCCTTGAAATAATCGATCGTCAGATCGTGGTAGCGAAGGCTACCCCGGGCGTTCAGCAGCGTGGCGGTATGCGCCACCGGATCGAGGTCAAGACCGAACTGTGCCGTGGCTTCGTCGAGGATACCGTCATGCAGGTTGGCGAGCACCCAGCGGCGTCCGTCGGCGCTGAGCTGCTTGGGCCACAGCTCGCCGAGGCGCGCTACTGGTACATGTTTGAGCGCAGCGTTGAGCTGCCCCACGACATGGCCTTGCGGACGGGCGTCGGCCGGTGCGGCGATCAGTTCCGGGGTGATCCCGCCGAGCGTGCCGTTGAGAACGAGCCGGGTGCCGCCACCAAGGTCGAGTGCGAGTTCTTCCAGCCTGACCTCGGAATTCTCGGGGGCATAAACCGCATGCAGCGCACCCCTCTCGACGGCGGTGCTGCCGGTCGGCAGCCACTCGCTGTGCACCCGGCCTTTTCCGAGGGCGAGGTCGAGCCGCGACCCCAGCGCCTTCCGCTGCGCCAAGTCGATGCGGGTTCGCAGGGTGCCGGAGACCGCCGCTTCGAGGTGCTGCAGCTGGGCCAGCTCGGGGATCAGCGGCGGAATATCGGCGGGATGCACCCCCTCGATTTCCAGGTCGAGATCGAGCACTTGGCGATCGGCGAAATAGCGATAGAAGGCGCGCGCCTCGGGCATGTTGCCGCCCATTGGCATGGCGAGCGAAAAATTGCCTCTGACACCCTTCGCGCTGCGCTCGACCGCAAGATCGACGCGGTCCGCCCGCCACGTCCGGCCGCTCCGCCGATCCTCGACGACGACTGTCGCGCCGCGAATGCGCAGCTCGCGCAAGAGGCCGAGCGGCGCCTCGCGCTCGCGCGGTCCGGCCAGATGTTCCAGCATCTGCGGCCCGAGATCGGGTGCGGGCTGGTCGCCGGCGCCGATCCGCGCGCTGATTGATCCGCCGGCGTCGCGCACGAGGTGGAGGACAGGGCGTTCGACCACCACTTGCGTCGGCTCGAACCGGCCGCGCAGCAGCGCACTGAGCGCAAAGCTCGTCGCCATTTCGGGGAAGCTCGCCAGCGGCTCGCCGTCCGGCAAGGAGACGTGGACATTCTCAGCCCGCAGGTCGAGCTGGTGTGTGCCGCGGTCGAGCCCGAAGCGCACACCCGAAATCGTCACCTTGAGCCCGATCCCCGAGCGGTCCAGCCCGGCTTCGACATAGGGCGCGAGCCAGTCGAGCTGGATCGGGCCCTGCATCAGGCGCCAGGTACCGAAAAGGGCGATCAGGCTCATCACCGCTGCGAACGAGGCGAACCAGCGCAGCAGGTGATGGGCGCCGCGCCCGACATGGCGCGCCGCCTTGCGGTGTGTCAACCAACGCCGCCGCGGGGGCTGCGGCTCCCCGATTGCCGCCGGGTCCGACCAGTCTTGACCGGGCTCAGCGGCCGGACGAATGTCGCCAGCCTCGCCGGGATCGCGCGATGAAACTGTTATCGGACCTCTCCGCCAATGCCGGCCGGCTGCCGCGTCCCGCGGACGAGCGTCTGCTCGCCCTGGGCCTCTCCGGCTGGGCGGCGGCGCTTGCCGGGGCGGAGAATGCGCCTCGCGCTGCAGCCGCCCGAGCCTGGAGCGGAACCCCTCACGGCAAGCGCCTCATCGCCGCGCTCTTCGGCAACAGCCCGTTCCTGACCGGGCTTGCGATCGCCGAATGGGATTTTTTGACCCGTCTCATCGAGGAAGGCCCCGACCCCCCGTTCGAGGAAATTGCCACCGTCACCGAGTCACACGCTGATCACGGCGAAAATCAGGCGGTGTTGATGCGGCGGCTGCGGATCGCCAAGCGGCGCATCGCCTTGCTTGCTGCGGTCGCAGAGCTCACCGGAGCCTGGTCGCTCGAACATCAGATGAGTGCGCTCAGCCGTTTTGCCGAGGCTGCGATCGGCGCCGCGGTACGTCACCTGCTGCACGATGCCGCAGCCCGGCACGCCATCGCACCCCTCGATCCGGATGATCCCGAGCGCAGCAGCGGCCTCGTCGTCCTCGCCCTCGGCAAGCTCGGCGGCGGGGAACTCAATTATTCGAGCGATATCGACCTGATCCTCCTCCATGACGCGGCGGCCACTCCCGGTATTGCACCAGACAACGCCCAATCTTTGTTCAGCCGTCTCGCCCGCGATCTCGTTCGTATTCTCGACGAGCGTACCGGCGATGGCTATGTTTTTCGCACCGACTTGCGGCTGCGCCCCGATCCGCGCTCGACGCCGCTGGCGCTGTCTGTCGCGGCGGCGCTCACCTATTATGAAACAGTCGGGCAGAATTGGGAGCGCGCCGCCCTGATCAAGGCGCGGCCCGTGGCCGGCGACCGCCTCGCGGCGCAGCGCTTTCTGCGCGAGCTGCAACCCTTTATCTGGCGCAGGCACCTCGATTTTGCGGCGATCGACGACATCCATTCGGTCAAGCGCCAGATTGCAGCGCACAAGGGTGGCGCGCGAATCGCGGTCGAAGGTCACGACATCAAGATCGGCCGCGGCGGCATCCGCGAGATCGAGTTTTTCACGCAAACCCTGCAGCTGATCTGGGGAGGCCGGCTGCGCGAGCTGCGCGTGGCGCCGACTTGTACGGCATTGCGCCGGCTCGCCGCGACTGGCCGGATCGACGGGCAAACCGCCGAGACGCTGATCGCCGACTACCGCTTTCTGCGCCGCGTCGAGCACCGGCTGCAGATGAAGGATGACGCGCAGACGCATCGCCTGCCGGCGAATCGCGACGGCATCGCCGGGCTCGCCGCCTTTCTCGGCTATCCGGACGCGGACCGCTTCGCTGCCGAGCTGCGCGGTCATCTCGCCTCTGTCGAGCGCCACTATGCCGAACTGTTCGAGGAGGCGCCGAGCCTTGCCGGACCCGGCAATCTCGTCTTCACCGGCGCGGATGACGATCCGGAGACGCTCGCGACGCTGGCGCGGCTGGGCTTTGCCGACCCGCCGCGGGTCGCCGCGATGGTCCGCGACTGGCATCACGGACGGATGCGCGCAACGCGCAGCCAGCGGGCGCGCGAGATCCTGACCGAGTTCGTGCCCGAGCTGCTGCGGATTTTTGCCGCCACCGCGCATCCCGACACCGCGCTCCAGCGCTTCGACCAGTTTCTGTCGCTTCTGCCGGCCGGGGTGCAGCTGTTCTCGCTGTTCCACGCCAATCCCGGGCTGTTCTCGCTGGTCGCCGACATCATGGCGGAGGCGCCGCTGCTGGCGGAACGCCTGGCCGCGCGGCCGGCATTGCTCGACGCGGTGCTGACCGCCGAATTTTCGGCGCCGCTGCCGGATCGCGCCGGGCTCGCCGGTGACCTCGCCGATCTTCTTGCCGGGGCGCGCGATTTCGAGGACACGCTTGATCTGCTGCGCCGCTGGGCCGACGAGCGGCGCTTCCAGGTCGGTGTCCAGCTGCTGCGCCGCGCTGCCTCGGGTGAGACGGCCGGCGCCGCACTCGCCGACATTGCCGAGACTGCGCTCGGCGCGCTGTTGCCGGCAGTGACGGAAGATTTTGCCCGGCGGCACGGCGCGGTACCGGGCGGCTCGTTCGCGATCGTCGCGATGGGGCGGCTTGGCAGCCGCGAGATGAGCCTCGTCTCCGACCTCGACCTGATCTTGATCTACGATGCGCCGGCGGACAGCCCGGGCTCGACCGGACCGCGTCCGCTCGCCGTCTCGGCCTATTACGCCCGGCTGACCCAGCGCCTCATATCGGCGATCACGGCGCCGACCGCCGAGGGCCGCCTCTATGAAGTCGACATGCGGCTGCGGCCATCCGGCGAATCCGGGCCGATCGCCTCGAGCCTCGCCGCCTTCGCCCGCTACCAGCGCGAGGAGGCCTGGACCTGGGAGCACATGGCGCTGACCCGGGCGCGACCCGTCGCAGGCGACCCGGCCCTGTGCGCGCGGACCGGCGCGGCGATTGTGGCGGCGCTGACCGCGCCGCGCGACCCGCATCGTCTCGTCGCCGACGTCGCCGATATGCGGCGCCGCATCGCCGCAAGCCATCCACGCCCGTCGCCGTGGGACCTGCGCAACCGGCGCGGCGGCCTCACCGATCTCGAATTCGTCGCGCAGTACCTGATGCTGCGCGAAGCGGCGCGGTTGCCCGAAGTGCTGCGCCGCGACACCGCAGCGGCGCTGGCGGCGCTCGGCGCGGCCGGCGCCTTGCCGCCACAGGGCGCCCGCGAGCTCGGCGAAGCGCTCGCCTTGCTGCGCCGTCTGCGCGGGCTGCTTGCACTGTTGTTCGAGGGCGTGCCCGAGCCGACAGCGCTGGCGGGCGCCGCCGGCTTTACCCTTGCGCGCTGCGCCGATTCGGTTGACTTCGCCCATCTCGAAGCGGATATGACGGCCGCCTGCGCTCGCGTGCGTGCCTGGTACGACCGGCTGATCGCCCGCCCGGCACGGCTGGCGGCGCAGCGGCTTCTACGATCCCCGGACATTGCGATCGACCAAAACGCAGGAGGAGAGACCGCGCGATGAACCTCAAGGTTGGCGACAAGGCCCCCGACTTCACGATGCCGACCGACGGCGGCGGCACGGTTACGCTGGCGCAGCTCCGCGGCAAGCCGGTGGTTCTCTATTTCTATCCGAAGGATGACACCTCGGGCTGCACTGCCGAAGCCTGCGGCTTTCGCGACTCGGTGCCGGATTACGGCAAGACCGGCGCGGCGGTGGTCGGCGTGTCGCGCGATTCAGTGGCCTCGCACGACCGCTTCAAGAAAAAGCACGGGCTGACCTTCACCCTCGGCTCCGATGCGGACGGCAAGGTGACCGAGGATTACGGCGTCTGGGTCGAGAAAAGCATGTACGGCCGCAAATACATGGGGATCGAGCGCGCCACCTTCCTGATCGACAAGGATGGCGTCGTCCGCCAGATCTGGCACAAGGTCAAGGTCGGCGGCCACGTCGCCGAGGTCCTGAAGGCCATGCAGG
>DASYUS010000158.1:0-5315 GCA_036000945.1 Allostellaceae bacterium | reverse complement strand
CTGCGCGTCACCGGGTAGAGACGGCCGGGATAGCCGTGCTCGATCAGCTGTTGGGTAAGCCGGCCGCGCAGCGACTCGTCGCCGGCGGCGCCGACGATGACGACGCTGTCGGGTGACAGCAGCGGACGAAGATCGGGCATCAACTAATCCCCTTGTCATTCCGGGGCCGAGCGGAAGCGAGGAACCCGGAATCCAGGCTCACCGGCCTGTGTTCTTGGATTCCGGGTTCGCCGCTGTGCGGCGCCCCGGAATGACGGCTACCTGAGGCCGAGGCCGCGGGCGATGATGCCGCGCAACACTTCGCGGGTGCCGCCCTGGATCGTCAGCTTCGGCGCGATCAGCGTCGTCTGGCGCAGCGCTTCCTCGAAGCGGTCGTCATTGCTCTCGGGGCCCGAGTCGCCGGTCGGCGGGGCGAGCAGGCGCACCTTGTTCGGCAATGCCTGCTCCCAATTCGTGCCGAGGTCCTTGACGACGGCGGCTTCGACCGCCGGGGTCTTACCGGCCTGCAGCATGCCGGCAACGCTGGCCGACATGCGCCTGAGTGTTGCCAAGTGCGCGACCTCCCGGCCGATCCCCTCGGCGAGGCGCTCGCCGGGCTCTGCTCCGGCGCGTCGCACGAGCTCGACCAAGGCCGGGAAGGTTTCGAGCCAGCGGTCGGGGCCGCTGCGCTCGTAGGCCAGCTCGTCCGAGGCCTGCTTCCACGCCATGTCGACTTCGCCGATCAGGTGAAGATCGGGGACGAACACGTCGTCGAAGAAGATCTCGTTGAAATCGTGGGCGCCGGTCAGGTTGATGATCGGCCGGATCGTGATCCCCGGCGACTTGCAGGCGATCAGGAACTGCGTCAGGCCGTGCCGGTGGTTCTCCTTGGTCTTCGGGGAGGTGCGCAGAAGCGCGATCATGTAGTCGGAGTTGTGGGCGTTCGAGGTCCAGATCTTGCGGCCGTTGACGATCCAGCCGCCCTCGGTCTTGGTCGCGCGGGTTGAGGCGGCGAACACGTCGGAGCCGGAATTGGGTTCGCTGAGGCCGATGCAGAAGCACAACTCGCCCGAGGCGATGCGCGGCACGATCGTCCGCTTTACCTCCTCCTGGCCGTAGCGCAGGAGCACCGGCCCCGATTGCCGGTCGGCCGTCGAGTAGTGGCGGGTCGGCGCGCGGTGCGCCAGCATCTCCTCGATCACGACATAGCGTTCGAGGTGCGAGCGCTCGTGTCCGCCGTATTGTTTCGGCCAGGTCATGCCGATCCAGCCTTTGGCGCCGACCTTGCGGGCGAAGGCGCGCGCGGTCTCGGCCGAATAGCGCTCGCTGTGCGGGCTTAACGTGCCGGCGGCGATCTCTTCACGCAGGAAGGCGCGCACTTCCTCGCGTAATTCCTGGCACTCGGGCGGGAACTCGACGGGATCGAAGTGGAAATTGTACGCCATCTTCTTCTCTCAGCCCCCTTGCGTTACCAGCGGCCACAGCGCATCGGCGCCGCGTGCGGCGACCATGCGGCCGAGCACTGTCGCCCAATGCGTCTCGTTGCCGAATTCCTCGCGCCATGCCCAGAGGCGCCGTGTCGCGTGGTGCAGCGAATGCTCGTAGGTGAAGCCCATCGCGCCGTGCGCCTGGTGGGCAATTGCGGCGCCGCTGCCGGCCGCCTCGCCGACCCGCAACTTGGCAATTGCGATCTCGGCGGCAACCACATCGCCGCCGACCCCGTGCCTGGCAATCGCTTCGGCGGCGGCATCCGCGGCGGCGCCGGCGGCGGCGACCTCGCCGGCCAGCGTCGCGAGGTTGTGCTGCACCGCCTGGAATTTCGCGATCGGCCGGCCGAACTGCACCCGGTCGAGCGACCACTGCACCGACTGGTCGAGAATGTGTTCGAGCGCCCCGGCCATCTGCTGTGCCCGCGCCGCCGCGCCGAGCCGCACCAGGCCCGACGCGTCGAGCCCCGGCGCCGAGCCGGCCGTGACGGCGGTCGCGCCGTCAAATGACACAGTGTCGCGCGGCTCGCCGGCGAGGCTGGTGCCCCGGCTGATCGCCAGCCCGTTGGCGTCGACCAGCGCCACCGAAGGGGCGCCCGCCTGGTACGCCAGCACGGCGATATGGCGAGCGTTGCGGGCATGGGGGATGTGCCGCGCCCGGCCGCGCAGCGTTTCGCCTGAGATTTCGATATGCCCGTCCGCATAAACCGGGGCGATCGTCATCGGCCCGGTCGGCGACTCGATCCCGGCCTGCGCCAGGAGCCAGCCCGCGAGCAGCGTCTCGGCGAGCGGCACCGGCGCGGCGAAACGGCCGGCGACGCGGAGCACCGCGAACCCGTCGAGCATCTCGGCCCCGGCGCCGCCAAGCGTGTCGGGAACCCAGGTCAACGGCAGGCCGGATTCTTCGAGCGCATCCCACAGCGCTTCTGGCCACCTGCCTTCCTCGGCGGCGTTGATCGTTGCGGGCTCGCACAAATCGGCGAAGATCCGCGTCGCGGTATCGATGATGATGCTGTCGCTCATGTCCCATCCTGCGGCGCGGGCGGGCGATCGAACCATGAAGCCCGTTGCCTTGACAAGCGCCGGGCACGCATGCGCGACCAGAGTTGCGGGAGCACCGGGCTGGTCATTGAGCCGGCGAGATCGAATTTCGTTGCCGTGCGCCTCGCCGGAGCCGAGAGTCACATTGGGTTGGCCCGAAATACGCGAAAGGCCGGGCGACGCGATGCTGGACGTGACGCGCGCCTACGGATTGACCTTTCTGTTTCCGGAAGGGGACACCACCGTTGGCGCGTCGCTTCGGGAGCATGGCGAGTTTGCCAGGCCGGAGGTAGACCTGCTCGCCTCGTATATGGACCAGCTAAAGGAACCGGGGATCTTCATCGATGTAGGAGCCAACATCGGCTCGATCGCCCTGCCGCTGGCCGCAAGGCACCAGCGGTGGCAGGTGATTGCGATCGAGGCCAATCGCGCGCTTTCGCATGTGCTCGCCGCCAACGCGCTGAACAATCAACTCTACAACGTCGAGGTCGCCTGTGCTGTTATTGGCGCCGAATCGGGCCTCACGAGCTTTCCGAGCGTTCCCCTTTTTTCCAAAATCAACTTCGGGGCGTTGGGTGCGCATCTAGGCGACAAGGTACGCTCTGAACGCGTTCTGATGTGGCGTCTGGACGACATTGCTCCGGCGAATACACGTATTGTGAAAGTGGATGTCGAAGGCGCCGAGGTCTCAGTATTGAAGGGTGCCCGCAACCTGATCGAGAAAATCAGACCGATCTGGCTGCTCGAAGCAAGCAGGAACGACGCGGAGCGCCAGCACGCCGAAGCAAGCGCGCGGGAGACGATGCGCATTTTGCTGGATGCCGGTTACAGCCTATTCTGGTTTTTCGCGCCTTTCGCGACGCGGAATCCGGCCAAGGCATCCGTTGGCAAGCCGGCGGAATTGCGCGGCGACATGAATTTTGTCGCGCTGCCAGCCGGTATTCCGAACCTGTGGAACCTCCCCAAGACCGCCGATCACAACGCGACGTGGCCTACCGAACTCGCGACGTTCGGCTACATGATGCGGTATGGCTTCTAAAGCGGTGGCTCCGGCCGGTCGCCAAAACTCGCGCCCTGTCGCGCTTACCGTGGACGAGCGCGGATCAGGCTGATCGGTTTAAGGCTCATCACCGCGTCTCCGTCCTGGTTCAGCACCTCGACGAGGCTGCGAATGATGCCCTGATCGGGCCGCGAGCGCGACAGCCGCGCCTCCAATATCGTGACGCGCAGGCTCAGCACGTCGCCCGGGCGCACCGGCTTCAGCCAGCGCAACTCGTCGAGGCCGGGCGAGGCGACGCTGGAGGCCGGCGACAGGAAGTTGTCGGCGAAGAGGCGCATCATCATCGCGCCGGTGTGCCAACCGCTGGCAATGAGACCGCCGAAATGGCCGCGCGCCGCGGCTTCGGGGTCGGTGTGCATGGCCTGCGGGTCGTACTTGCGGGCGAAGTCGATGATCTCGGCCTCGCTGGCCGATATCGCCCCGGCGGTGAAGACGGCGCCCGCTGGATAATCCTCGAAATAGCGCTCGGGCGCGGTCATCGCGGGTCGGGGAAGTCGATCACCTCGACCTGCTCGCTTGCCGTGTCGAGCACGGCGCAGCTCAATTGCCCGCCGTTGCGGTGGTCGCGCGCGTCGCCGGTCGAGCCCGGGTTGATCACCAACACAGGGCCGAAGCGGCGGACCACCTGCTGGTGGGTATGCCCGTACAGCACGAAATCCGCCTCCGCCTCGGCGAAGCGTTGGAGCAGGCTGCTGCCGGGGTAGACGTAGGTGCCGCGCGGCTCCCACGGCGTCGAATGCACCAGCAAGAGCCGCTTGCCACCGAGCGTTAGCTCGCTTCGGTGGGGCCGGCCGGCGAGCCACTCGGCGAGGGCGTGGTCGATGCCGTTGCGGGCGCGGGCGCGCACGCCGTGCGGGCCGAAGAAGCATTCCTCGTGGTTGCCGAGGATCACCTGCGCCTCGCGCTCCCGCAAGAGGCGCACGACCTCGTTCGAGAAACGGTACTCGTAGATGCTGTCGCCGAGACAGACCAGCTCGTCTATGTCCCCCATCAAATCGAGCGCCTGCGTGAGGCCGGCCGCGTTGCAATGGATGTCGGAAACGATGCCGACCCTCACGCGCCGGTTTCCATCGGCAGGCTGGGGTCGTTCGACCATTCCGACATCGAGGCGTCGTAGAGGCGAACGTCCGGGTGGCCGAGCATTGTCAGGACGAGCGCGTCGGAACTCGCCGCGATGCCGCCGCCGCAATAGGTGATGACGCGCGGCCTGTCGAAGGCGCCGACCGCGTCGAACTTGGCGCGCAGCTGCGACGCCGGCAGATAGGCGCCGCTGTCGTCGAGGAGGGCGGCGGCCGGCAGGTTGACGCTGTTGGCGATGCGTCCAGGCCGTCCGTAGACGGTGCCGCCGGTACCGGTGTGCTGTGCGGCGCTTAGCGCGTTGATCGTGCAGATCGCGGCGTCGCCGATCGCCTCGCGCACCGCCTCCTTGCCGACCATCAGCTTGCGGTCCATGCGCACGGTGAAGGTCGCCGGCGGCTTGCGCTGTGCCGCGCCGGTCTCGACCGGACGGCCCTCGCGGGCCCATTTCGCGAAGCCGCCGTTGAGCACGGCGGCGTTGTCGAAGCCGTAATTGCGCAGCATCCACCACACCCGGCTCGCCCATTGCGGCGTCGTCGTGCTGTAGAGCACGACATGGCTCCGGTCGCCGACGCCGAACCGGCCCATCGCCGCGGCGAACGCCTCGGCGCTCGGCAGCATGAAGCGCAGCTTCGGGTGCGGCGCCGACAAATCGGCCTGCAGGTCGACGA
>DASYUS010000157.1:0-5201 GCA_036000945.1 Allostellaceae bacterium | reverse complement strand
CTGCCGCCCGAGACGAAGCGCGACTGGGGTCGGCCGATCCGCATGACCGACGAGATCGTCGCCGAGGTCACCCGCAAATGGCCCGATTACGGCCTGCCCGGCAGTGGCAAGCCGATTTGGAAATAATGGTCATTCACAATGAGGCAACGAGACACTGAGGTGAAAATAATGAAACCGCATTCCGGGCGAAAGCCGGGATCCACCAGGCAAGTGCTCGAGAGGTTGAGGTGTGGGTCCCGACTTTCGCCCGGAATGCGACGTCATTAAGAGATTTGCTTCCTCACTGTCTCGCTGCCTCATTGTGAATTTTTTGCAGGATCAAAAATGAGCGATCTCAGCAACGAATCGGCCAATGACCTCGACCTGTTGCACGATTTGATCGGGCGCGCGCTGCGGGCCGGCGCCGATGCGGCCGATGCCGTGCTGTTCGAGGGCACCTCGCTGTCGCATGCGCGACGGCTCGGCAAGGTCGAGAAGCTGGAGCGTTCGGAGAGCCAGGACCTCGGCTTGCGCGTCCTCGTCGGCAGGCAGCAGGCGATCGTCTCGACCAGCGACCGCTCGCCGAAGATGCTCGCCGAGCTGGTGGAGCGCACGCTGGCGATGGCTCGTGCCGTGCCTGAGGACCCGTATTGCGGCCTCGCCGACGCGAGCGAGATCGCCCACGACTGGCCGCAGCTCGACATGCTCGATCCCGCCGAGCCGAGCGCCGAAGACCTGATCGAGCGGGCGCGCGCCGCCGAGGAATCGGCGCTGGCGGTCGAGGGTGTCACCAACTCGGAAGGGGCCGAGGCCGGCTGGGGCCGCTCGCGCATCGCGCTCGCCGCCTCCAATGGGTTCGCGGGCGGCTATGCCGGGTCGAGCCACGGGGTCAGCGTCTCGGTGATCGGCGGCTCGGGCACGCAGATGGAACGTGATTACGATTACGCCAGCGCCGTCTATGCCGCCGATTTGCGTGACCCGGCGGAGGTTGGCAAGAGCGCCGGGGAACGCGTCGTCAAGCGGCTTGGCGCGCGCAAGTTGGCGACCGGCCGCGTACCCGTCGTGTTCGACCCGCGGGTCGCCCGCAGCTTCATCTCGCACCTGTTGGGCGCGATTTCCGGACCGTCGATCGCCCGCGGCACCAGCTTCCTCAAGGACAAGCTCGGCCAACGCATCTTTCCTGCGACAATCACGATCACCGAGGATCCGCACCGGGCGCGCGGCCATCGCTCGAAGCCGTTTGACGCCGAGGGGCTTGCCAACCGGCGCCGCGCCCTCATCGAAGAGGGGGTGCTGACGACATGGCTCTTGGATTTGCGCTCGGCCCGCCAGCTCGGCCTGTCCTCGACCGGGCATGCCGCGCGCGGCACCGCCTCACCGCCGGCGCCGGCCGCCACCAACATCTGGATCGAGCCCGGCCCACTGACGCCCGCCGAGTTGATGTCAGATATCAAGAACGGCTTCTATGTAACTGAATTGATGGGAATGGGCGTCAACGGCCTCACCGGCGATTACAGCCGCGGCGCCGCCGGCTTCTGGATCGAGAATGGCGAGATTGCCTTCCCGGTCAGCGAGATGACCGTCGCCGGCAATCTCAACGACATGTTTGCCCGCCTGGTGGTGGCGAACGATCTCGAATTCCGAGTCGGCGCCGACTCGCCTACGCTGCGCATCGACGACCTCACCGTCGCCGGATCGTGAGGCGAACGGGGATACGATCGGCGCCTGCGCCCGTATCCTCGAAAAGCGTCGGTCATCGCATAGACCGCAGCGTTTTTTGGGAACCATTCGGGGTGCACAGGCGTTGCGTTCCGATTGTGTCGCGAGGCAAGCTTCCGCCGTCCCCAGGGGAGATGCGAGATGGCGATCGAACGGATGCTGAGCGAGGAAATGCCGTCCCGCGTGCTGGTCGCGCGCGTGCTGGCGGAAGCGGGCATCGAGTATGTCTTCGGGATCTCCGGCGGGCATACCGGCCGCATCGTCTCGGGGCTGAGCCAGGTCCAGAACCAGGTGCGCATGGTCACCGTGCGCGAGGAGTCGCTCGCCGGCGTCATGGCCGAAGTCTATGGCCGGCTGACCCGGCGGCCCGGCGTCATGCTGGGTCAGGGCCCGTGGGTGCTGGGCAACGGACTGATCGGCACGCTGGAGGCCCATCTGTCCGGCTCGCCAATGCTGCTCCTGACCGACTTCAGCGATGCGCCGCGCTTCAGCCTGCATGCGCCCTATCAGCAGGCGACCGGCGATTATGGCAGCTGGGACGCGCGGCGCGCCTTCGGCGGCGTTACCAAGCAGGTGATGCAGGCGCAGGACCCGATTGCCGCCGTGCAGGCGACCCAGCTGGCGATCAAGCACGCGATGGCCGGGCAGCCGGGGCCGGTGGCCGTGCTGTTCAGCCATGACGCGCTGGCCGGCTCGGTCGCGCCCGACTCACAGCCGGCGCTGTATCCGACGCGCTTCTATCTGCCGCCGGCGCCGCCGCCCGCCGATCCGGCGCTGATCGCGGCAGCGGCCGAACGCCTGCTCGCGGCGGAGCGGCCGGTCGTCATCGCCGGCAACGGCGTGCGCATCGCCCAGGCTTATGAGCCGCTGCGCCAGCTCGCGGAGGCAGCAGGGCTACCGGTGGCGACGACGGCGGCCGGCAAGGGCTGCTTTCCCGAAACGCATCCGCTGGCGCTCGGCGTTTTCGGCACCTTCGGCACTGCGGCGGCCAATGCCTGCCTTGGCGATGCCGATCTGGTGCTGGTCGTCGGCTCCAAACTGTCGCCGAGCGACACCGCCTGGGAAAACACCAAGCTGCTCGATCCGACCCGGCAGAGTTTCGTGCAGATCGACATTGAGCCGCGTCACGCCTCGTGGAATTTCCCGGCCGAGACGGTCGTGCTCGGCGATGCGGCGCAGATCGTGACTCAGCTTTGCGATGCGGTGCGCGGGCGGGTTGACGGGCGCGGCGAGGCCGGCGTGCGCCGCGTCGCCCGGCACCGCGAGGTGCACGGCTTCTTTAATGCCCCGGCCTATACGGCAAACGACCGGCCAATCCTGCCGCAACGGGTGATCGGCGAGTTGATGCGCAACCTGCCGGCGGAGGCGATCGTCACCTGCGATGCCGGCGAAAACCGCATCATGATGACGCATTTCTATCAGACACAGGCGGCCGGCGGCTTTCTGCAGGCGGCCGGCACCGGCCCGATGGGGTTCGGCATTCCGGCAGCGCTGGCGGCCAAGCTGGTGCACCGCGACCGGCCCGTGGTCGCGGTCGTCGGCGATGGCGGCTTTGCGATGACGATGAACGGGTTGATGACCGCGCGCGAGCACGACATTCCGATCGTCGTCGTCGTCTTCAACAACAAGGCGCTCGGCTGGGTGCTGCACGGCTCCGGGCCGTTTGCCGCCGAGTTCCAGGACTTCGATCACGCGGCAATCGCCCGGGCGATGGGCTGCCGCGGCACCCGGGTCGAGGACCCGGCCGCATTGGCCCCGGCATTGCACGAAGCGCTGTCGTCCCGGTCTCCGACGGTGATTGACGTGATGACCTCGCTCGCCGTGTCGTTCGCCGACATTACCTCGCCCTTGGCCAACGAGGCCTCGCCGCGCCGGCGCTGAGCCATGCGACAGCGGCGATGCCGGGCAATTTGAGCTTTGGATGGGTCAGTTACCTGCGGTCCGGTGCCCCATCATCACCTAATGGATGAGAAATGATGCTCCGGGGATATCGCTGCCGCCGCCCCTGTTCCGAGAGCGGTAATGGCGCGCTGTTTATTCATAGTGGACAAGTCACGCCCGGCAGATCAACCGGTGCACGATCTAGCCACATTGTTTTCTCAACGGCTTGCGTCTTGCCGCCCGTACCTGTAATTTGCCTCTCGGGTCGGCCGCACGCGCAACGGCCATTTTGCACATAGACAGGGGAGCAATGGGAGCATCGACAATAGTCGTGGCGCGGGAGGATTTGTCGATTCCCGGTGCCGCCGATGCGGGCAACGGCGCCGCGTGCAGCGCCGATGAGGTCGAGACACGATTCTTTAACGTTGTTCGGCAATATAATCCCGATGTGGTTGTGCTTGACCTCACCGGTACTCAGGGCCGCGGCATCGCGACAATTCTGAAGATTCGGCGGCGAACCGGTGTACCTATCCTGGTGGTGTGCGGGACCGATGACCCGATGATGCGCGAATATTGCCTTGCCGGCGCCGCCGAATGCATGCAGGCGCCGGTCGATATCATGGCGCTGAATCAAACTGTTCAGCAGATCATCCAATTATCCCGGATCTCGCGCCCCGCCGAGGTGGCCGAACCGCGCCAGACGCAACCCGTGTTGTTTTCCGGATTGATGCTGCAGCCGCACGAGAACCTGCTGACCGGGGCAGACGGCGCAACGATTAAACTGACCACATCGGAAAACCGCGTGCTCGTGCATTTTGTTAGCAACCCTTGGACCTTGTGTACCCGCGATGCTCTCGCCGAGGCGCTGTACGGCTCTCATCGACCGAACAGCGACCGGGCCGTGGACGTCATCGTGACGCGGCTGCGCAAGAAGATCGCATCGCTCGGTGGGCCTGCCGCGCAACGCCTGATCAAGACCGAATTCCGGCGCGGTTACATGTTCGTGGCCGAGGTGTCGCATGGCCCGGCCGTCCCGGACCGACAGGTTAACCCGCCGCTCCACGCACGAAGCGCCTGATCGCGGCGCCCCAACGCGCCACCCGGCTGAGCTGCCGGACGGCGGCGCGAGTTTCATGACGAGATGGTGCAAACCGTGACTTTGGCGCTGAACGAACCATCAAACGTCGATCCGCCCGGCGATCCCAGCAAGTTGACCGGCTCGCTGCTCGGCAGTCTGGTCATCGTGGCGCGGCACCGCGGCGTGCACCTGTCGAAGGCGCAGCTGATCCGCGACCACCTGCTGCACGCCGGTGACGCGACGGTCCCGGAGGTGCTGCGCATCGCCCATACGTCGGGGCTGCGGGCGGTCGCCACCCGGCTGCGCTGGAGCGACTTGTTCAAAATGGGCCCGTCGCTGCCGGCCATCGTGCAGCTGCGTAACGGCGCGGCGATGGTTTTGATGCAGGCTCAAACCAGGCTGCCGGGGTGGCCGCCGTTCGTCGTGCTGCGCGATCCCAACGGCAATGACGAGGCCGTCATGCGCCTCGACGAGGCGCGCTTCACGGCGGCCTGGGCGGGCGATGTCATCCTCGTCAAACGCGACTATCGCCTGCGCGACGAGG
>DASYUS010000156.1:0-4281 GCA_036000945.1 Allostellaceae bacterium | reverse complement strand
ATGGCGTCATGCGCTACCTGCAGCGCCAGGGATATCGCGCGATCCCGGTCAACCCGTTCGCCGCCGGCGCCGCGATCCTCGGCGAGCGCTGCCATGCCTCGCTCGGCGAGATCGCGGAACCGGTCGATATGGTCGATGTCTTCCGCCGCAGCGAATTCGCCGCCGCGGCCGTCGACGACGCGATCGCGATCGGCGCCAAGGTGGTGTGGCTGCAGCTCGGGGTCGTCGACCGCGCCGCCGCTGCCCGCGCCGAGACGCAGGGGCTGCGCGTCGTGATGGACCGCTGCCCGGCGATCGAGATCCCGCGCCTTGGGGTTGTGCGCGGCTGAGGCCCGGCGGAGCGCGAGCGCGTGGCCGAACAGCCGAAAGCCCGCCAGCGGCGGCGCGCGCACCACAATTTTCGCGCGCGTCCGCGGCTCTTTGCAGCGGTCGCGCTCGGCATCGCAGTCGCCCTGCTGCTGCCGGGAACTGTCGGCCCGACCCTGCGCGTGGTCATCGGCTGGGATTGTGGCACGAGCCTCTTTCTCGGCCTGACAATCGCGATGGCGATGCGCTCGACCCGGGAGTCGATACGCCAGCGCGCCGCCCTCGAGGATGAAGCGCGCTGGGTCTTTCTGGCATTGGTCGCGGGGGCAGCGTTTTTCGCGGTATTCGCGCTGCTCGGCGTCATGCGTCCGGCGAAGGCGGCCGGCGGCGCCGAATTGGTCCTGATCACCCTTTTGGCCGGCGTCACGGTCCTCCTGTCGTGGCTATTGGTCCACACCATCTTCGCGGTGCACTACGCTCACGACTACTTCAACGATCTCGCTGAAGACCGGCGGCCCGGGCTCGATTTTCCGGCGGAGCACGACGACCCCGACTACTGGGATTTTTTCTATTTCTCCTTCGTCCTCGGGATGGCCGCGCAGGTCTCCGACGTCCAAGTGCTGACGCAGCGCTGGCGCCGCCTGGTTCTCGCCCACAGCGTGCTGTCGTTTCTGTTCAATACCGTGGTGCTGGCGCTCTCGATCAACCTCCTCGCCGGGTTTTTCTGACGCCTCAATGCGCCAGCAGCACCGGCAGCGTCATGTGCCGGAAGATGCCGCGGCTGACCCCGCCGAGGACGAATTCGCGCAGCCGCGAATGGCCGTAGGCGCCCATCACCAGGAGGTCGGCGGCGAGGTCGGCGGCGCGCGACAGCAGGAGATCGTCGATCCCGATGTCGCCGGCAGTCTCGATTTCCGCCCGCGCCGCGATGCCGCGCCGGGCGAGCGCGGCGGCGACATCGGCGGCGGCGAGGCGACCGGAGCCGCCCGGTTCGCCCGGCGGCGCGACCTCGATCACGATGACGACATCGGCGCGTTCGAGCGCGAACATCGCATCATGCAGCGCCCGCGCCGCCTCGCGGGTGCCGTTCCAGGCAACCAGCACACGCCGGCCGATCTCGGCAAAGCTGCCGGCATAGGGCACCATCAGCACCGGCCGCCCGGCGCCGAGCACGACCGCTTCCGGCCGCAGCGCCATTGCGCCTGCCGGCTCGGCCGCCGGATCGGGCTGCCCGAGCACGACGAGGTCATAGACCGCGGCAAGCGCGATCACGCTGTCGCTCGGATCGCCCTCGCCCTCCCGGTAGATCCAATCGCCGTCGAGCTTTCTGGCGGCAAGCTCAGCGCGAAACGCGGCCGCGGCCGCGGCCGCTTCGGCGCGTTGCGCCTCGAGATAGGCCTCGACCAGCTGCATCCAGCCGGAGAGGTCGCCATAGGCGCTCGCGGCCGGGTAGCCGCCGGCGTAAAGCCCGGTAAAGCGCGCGCCGGACGCGCCGGCGAGCGCCGCGGCCGGCGCGAAAAGTCCGCCGACATGCGCCGGGTTGTCGATGACGACGAGGATGTCGCGGCTGGCCATCGCTTCCCTCCTCCTGCGCCGACCGGCTACAAATCGCGCACGGCCTCGCGGCACACCAGCACCCGGCGCTTGTTGCGCACCGCGCAAAACAGCGGCGCCTCGGGCGACGCGGTGCCCGCGCGCAGCGCCAATGCCCGCGCCAGCATGAATTGGGTGACATCACGGAACGGCGCAAGCGGTCGCCGGCCGATCGGATGCCAGCCGACATCTTCGAGCTCGTCGCTCGATGCCGGGTGGCCGAACACCGCGCTGGCATCGGCGAGGAAGAAGCGGGTGTTGAAGCGGCGGAACACCGGCGTCGGGGTGATGGCGCGGCCGACATAGGTCAATACGTCGAGCGCCGCGGCGACGCCGCGCTCGGCATAGGCCGCCGCGATCGGAGACAGACCGTGGACAGCGGGCGGAGCCACCGGACTTTTGCGGCCGACCACGACGCCGACCTCCTCCCAGGTCTCGCGCAGTGCGGCTCGGGCGCAGCGCGCCAGACGCGGCGGCAGATGTGTACCACCGGTTTCGACCGGCCATGGCTTGCCGTCCTCGGCATCGATCGCGCCGCCGGGAAACACCCAGACCCCCGGCATGAAACGCACATGGCCGGGGCGCCGCCCGGCGAGCAGCTCGAGGTCGTGTCCCTCGCCGCGCAGCATAATGAGCGAGGCGGCATCGCGCGGGCGGACGATGGCGGGCTTCGCCCGGACCGCTTCGGAAACATCGTTCATGTGCGGTACTATGCTTGAAGGCCGCCGATCTGAACACACGCCGTTGACGGGTGCGGCACAATCCTTGAACGTTTCGCGTCGGGACGAATGGCGGGAGGCAGAACACCATGCGCTTCGGCATCGGACAGCCCGCGACACGCAAAGAAGACCGGCGCTTTCTGACCGGGCGGGGGCGCTACGTCGCCGACCTCGACCTGGCGCGACAGGCCTACGCCGTATTCCTCTTTTCGCCGCACGCGCATGCCCGCATCCGGGCGATCGACACGGCCGCCGCGCGAGCCCTGCCCGGCGTCTTTTCCGTCCTGACCGGGGCGGACTGGGCCGCCGACGGCCTCGGCACGCTCGATCCCGAGCTGATGCCCGAGGATATGGGCGGCCCCAAGGGCTTCCGCACCAAGCGTCCACCCCTGGCGACCGACCGCGTCCGCTATGTCGGCGAGCGCGTCGCCGTCGTCATCGCCGCCAGCGAGGCAGTGGCGCGCGATGCGGCCGAGCTGGTCAGCGTCGATTACGAGGTCTTGCCGGCGGTGGTCGACGCGGCCGAGGCGGTGCGCCCGGGAGCCCCCGTCCTCCATGACGGCGCCGCCGACAACATTTCCGTCTCCGTGCGCATGGGCAATGCCGACGCGGTAGCGCCGGCCTTTGCCCAGGCGGCGCATGTGACCCGGATGGCGCTGTTCAACAATCGGCTCACCGCGGTGACGATGGAGCCGCGCGGCTGCATCGGCGACTATGATGCGGGCACCGACCGCTATACGCTCGTCACCAGCACGCAGCACGTGCACGGCGTGCGCCACCTCCTCGCCCACATCCTCAATGTCCGCGAGAGCCGCGTCCGGGTCGTCGCCCGCGATGTCGGCGGCGGCTTCGGGATGAAGCATCCGATCTATCCCGAGGAGGCCCTGATCGTCTGGGCAGCGCGGCGGATTGGACGCCCGGTCAAATGGATCCCGACGCGCGCCGAATCGATGCTGAGTGACGACCAGGCCCGCGATTTGCGCGTCGAGGCCGAGCTGGCGCTCGACACCGACGGCCGGTTTCTCGCGCTGCGCTGGACCGGAGTGACCAATGCCGGCGCCTATATTTCGGGCGCCGGCGCGATCCCCTTGTTGTTTTCGCTGAAGCTCGCCTCGACGGTCTACGACATACCGGCGGTCGCGGTAACGAGCAGCTTTGTCCTCACCAACACCGCGCCGACTCATCCCTACCGCGGCGCCGGCCGGCCCGAGGCGGTCTACATCATGGAGCGGCTCGTCGACCAGGCGGCGCGCGAGATGAAAATCGACCCGGTCGAACTGCGCGCGAAGAACCTGATCAGGCCGGGCGCCTTCCCTTATCAGACGCGCACCGGCTGGACCTATGACACCGGCAACTACGCGGCGGCGATGGCGAAATGCCAGGCGCTCGCCGATTGGCAGGGCTACCCCGGACGCCGCGCCGCGAGCGCGGCCGCCGGCAAATGCCGCGGCCGCGGCATCGTCTATTACGTCGACAATACCGGCATCTTCAACGAGCGCATGGAATTGCGCTTCGACCCCGACGGCGAGGTGACGATCCTCGCCGGCACCCTGTCGCATGGCCAGGGGCACGAGACCGCCTACGCCCAGATGGTTGCCGATTGGCTCGGCGTGGCGGAAGACAAGATCCATCTCGCCCAGGCCGACACCGACGAGGTCGCGAT
>DASYUS010000155.1:0-6169 GCA_036000945.1 Allostellaceae bacterium | reverse complement strand
ATCTGCTCTACCAGGACGGTTATGACCTGACGCCGGCACCGCTCGAGGAGCGCAAGGCGTCGCTTGCCGCGATCGTGCCGCACGACGGCGGCGGCATGCTGCGCTACAGCGAGCACCAGGCCGGAAGCGGCCCGGCTTTCTTCCGCCACGTTTGCAGGTTCAAGCTGGAGGGGATCATCGCCAAGCGGCGCGACCGGCCATATCGCCCGGGGCGCGGCCGCGACTGGCTGAAGATCAAATGCGACAATCGCGACGAGTTCGTCGTGATCGGCTTTACCGAGCCGGCCGGACAACGCCACGGCTTTGGCGCGCTATTGCTCGGCTATTACGACAAAGCCGGCCACCTGACCTATTCAGGCCGGGTCGGCACCGGCTTCAACGACCTGCAGCTCGCCGCGATGCGCCAGCGCCTCGACGCGATCGAGCGCCGCGAGCGGCCGGTCGCCCTGCCGCGCGGCGTCTCGACAAAGGGCGTGCACTGGACCGAGCCCCGCCCCGTCGCCGAGGTGCGCTACGGCGGCTGGACTGCCGAGGGCGTCCTGCGCCATCCCGCGTTCCTCGGGTTGCGCGAAGACAAGCCGCCCGAGGAGGTGGTGTACGATTTGAAAAACGGCGATCCGCAGCCCGCCGATGCGGATGCGCCCCTCACCCCGGCCCTCTCCCCGCCAGCGGGGAGAGGGAGAGCTGCGGCGCAGCCTGTCAACCGCGTTCCCTCTCCCCGCGTGCGGGGAGAGGGACAGGGTGAGGGGAGCGATCCGCCTGCACGAGCGCGCGACGGCAGCGTCGATTTCGCGGGCGTCCGGCTGACCAACCCCGACCGCGTGTTCTACCCCGCGGAGGGCATCACCAAGCTCGCGCTGGCGCAATACTATGCGGCGATCGCCGACTGGGCCCTGCCGCATCTGTCGCAGCGGGCGCTGAGCATGGTGCGTTGTCCCGAGGGGATCGGCGGGCAGCATTTCTATCAGAAGCACGACATGCCGGGCTTTGCCGACGTCCTCGGGCGGATCGAGATCCGCGACAAATCGGAGGGCGGCACCTATCTCTTCATCAAGGACCTGGCCGGCCTCGTCGCGGTCGTGCAGATGGGGGTGCTGGAGATCCATCCCTGGGGCTCGACGGTGGACCGGCTCGAAACCCCCAACCTGATCACGTTCGACTTCGACCCCGACGAGGGGCTGCCTTGGGACCGCGTCGCCGACGCAGCGATCGAGATGCGCGAGGCGCTCGCCGGCATCGGCCTCGAAAGCTTCGTCAAGACGACCGGCGGCAAAGGCCTTCACGTCGTCGTCCCGGTCGCGCCGAAGCTCGAATGGGAGGCAATAAAGGAGTTCGCCAAATGGGTGGCGGAACGCTTTGCCGCCGCCTACCCCGACCGCTTTACGACCAATATGGCAAAGCGGGCGCGCACTGGCCGCATTTTTATCGACTACCTGCGCAACGGCCGCGGCGCGACCGCGGTCGGCGCCTATTCGACGCGGGCCCGTGCGGGTGCGCCGGTGGCGACGCCGCTGTTCTGGGAAGAAGTCGAAAACGGCGTGAAGCCCGACGCCTTTACCGTAACGACGGTGCCCCCTCGCCTCGCCGCACTCAAATCCGATCCCTGGGCCGAGCTGCCCAAGCTGCGCCAATCGATCAGCGCCAGAGTCAGGAAAGAGGTCGGGATTTGAGGGGCGGTACCGCGGGCTTCACGCCCGCTCGACGAAGGCGTCCATGACCTTCTTGGCGCCGGCATGCTCGAAATCGATCGTGAGCCGGTTATCCTCGACCGTGCGCACCGTGCCGTAGCCGAATTTCTGGTGGAACACCCGGTCGCCGACGGCAAACCCGCCGACCTTGCGGATTTCCTGCCCACGCTGCGGCACGCGGGCGCCGTCGATCAACAGCGGCTGCCGGCTGGCGCGCCCGGCCTGCGCCCGGTTCCAGTCGGCGCCCCAGCCGGGCGAGGCGGCGGCCCAGCCGCCCGTCGCGGCCGCGGCCGCGCCCCAGGCCGGCGCAGCGCCCATCCCCATCTCGCTCTCCATCTCGACATGGCCCGCCGGCAATTCGTCGATAAACCGCGAGCGCGCCGAATTCTGCCATTGGCCGTGAATGCGCCGGCTGCCGGCAAACGACACGAAGACCCGATGCCGCGCCCGGGTCAGGCCGACATAGGCGAGGCGCCGCTCTTCTTCGAGGCCCTTGAGGCCATGCTCCTCCATCGAGCGCTGGCTCGGGAAGAGGCCCTCCTCCCAGCCCGGCAGGAACACGGTGTCGAATTCGAGCCCCTTGGCGCTGTGCAGCGTCATCAGGTTGACCATGTCGCCGGCGCTGTCGGCGGCGTTGTCCATGACGAGGCTGACATGTTCGAGAAACCCGCCGAGATTGTCGAACTCGGCCATCGCGACGACCAGTTCCTTGAGGTTTTCCAGCCGACCCGGCGCGTCGGGCGATTTGTCCGCCTGCCACATCGCGGTGTAGCCCGATTCGTCGAGCACGGTCTGGACGAGATCGGTGTGCGACACGAGGTCGACCATGTCGCGCCAGCGGTCGAGCGCGGTGATGAACGCCGCGAGGGCGTTGCGCCCGGCGCGCGGCAGCTGGTCACCGGCAACGAGGCGGCGCGCCGCTTCGATGAGCGGCAGCGTGTCGGCGCGCGCTGCGCTATGCAGCAGCTGCAATGTCGCCGTGCCGATGCCGCGCCGCGGCACGTTGATGACGCGCTCGAAGGCGAGGTCGTCGCCCGGCTGGCGGATGAGGCGCAGATAGGCGAGCGCATCGCGAATCTCCTGGCGCTCGTAAAAGCGCGGCCCGCCGATCACGCGATAGGGCAGGGCCAGCGCGATGAAGCGCTCCTCGAACTCGCGGGTTTGGAACCCGGCGCGCACCAGGATCGCGATCTCGCTCAGCGCGTGCTTCGCGCGGTGCAATGCCTCGATCTCGTCGCCGACCCAGCGCGCCTCCTGCTCGGCGTCCCACAGGCCGCGCACGGTGACCTTGTCGCCCTCCTCGGCGCGGGTCCACAGAGTCTTGCCGAGGCGGCCGCGATTGTGGGCAATGACCCCGGCGGCGGCGGCAAGGATTTCCGGGGTCGAGCGATAATTTTCCTCGAGCCGGACAATCAGCGCGCCGGGAAAATCGCTCTCGAATTTGAGGATGTTGTCGATCTGGGCGCCGCGCCAGCTGTAGATCGACTGGTCGTCGTCGCCGACGCAGCAGAGGTTCTTGTGATGCTGCGCTAGCAGCCGCAGCCACAGATATTGCGCGACATTGGTGTCCTGGTACTCGTCAACGAGGAGATAGCGGAAGCGCTGCTGATAGGTCGCGAGAATCTCCGGGTTCGCGGCGAACAGCGTCAGATTGTGCAGCAAGAGGTCGCCGAAATCGACCGCGTTGACGGTGGCGAGGCGCTCCTGGTAGGCGCGGTAGAGCTGCAGCGCGCGGCCGTCGGCCCAGTCCCCGACATCGCTTGCCGGCACCTTGTCGGGAGTGAGGCCGCGATCCTTCCAGCGCTCGATGATGCCGAGCAGGGCGCGCGCCGGCCAGCGCCGCTCGTCGAGATTGGCGGCAGCGATGATCTGTTTCAACAGGCGTTGCTGGTCGTCGCTGTCGAGGATCGTGAAGTTGGACGTGAGGCCGACCGTCTCGGCGTGGCGGCGCAGGATGCGGGCGGCGAGCGCGTGAAAGGTGCCGAGCCACACCCCGTCGGCGGCGCGCCCGATCATCGCTTCGAGGCGCTCACGCATCTCGCGCGCCGCCTTGTTGGTGAAGGTGACGGCGAGCACCTCTCCGGGGAAAGCGCGCCTTGTCGCGAGGATATGGGCGAGCCGCGTCGTCAACACGCGCGTCTTGCCGGTGCCGGCGCCGGCCAGCACCAGAACCGCCCCGTCGACCGCCGCGACGGCCTGAGCCTGCGCTTCGTTGAGGGCGGCCAGATGATCCGGCTCCGGGTCCACCTGCACGGTCGAGGGCGGGCGATCGGCGAGAAGATCGGTCATGCGCCACATCATATAGCAATGAACCCGCGCTGGGACACGATAAGCAGACGCTCCGTCATCCGCGGCCATCGGTCCTGGATAATGCCGGGCTGCGCGTTTTGCACGGGTCTGGGTATCAACCGCAAGTAGTGGCGCGGAAGCCACGCTTCGGCCAAAACTGTGGCAAAAGAGACGTGTCCGGCGCGGCCGGACCATGCTCGCCCTATGATGCAGATACATCCGCCAGAACCTCCGCATGCACGCCGCCATCGTCATTCTGGTCCTTGTTCTGACGTACCTCGGCATGGCCGCGGGGCGGATCGCCTGGCTGCGCGTCGACCGCACCGGCATTGCGCTGCTCGCGGTCATCGCGCTGCTGGCGAGCGGCGAGATGACGCTCGACGATTTCGGCAGCGCGGTCGACATGCCGACCATCGCGCTGCTGTTCGCGATGATGATCATCTCGGCACAGCTCGCCGAATCGGGGTTTATCGATCTGTGCGCGCGGACGATCATCCAGACGCGCGGCGGCACGGCGGCGCTCTTGGCGCTGACGGTCGCGATCGGCGGCGGGTTGTCGGCGGTGCTGGCCAACGACATCTTGACGGTCACGATCGCGCCGCTGTTGATCGCCGGTGCGCAACGCCGCGGCTTTGACCCGCGGCCTTTTGCGATCGCGCTGGCTGCCTCGACCAACGCCGGCTCCGCGGCCACGCTGATCGGCAGCCCGCAGAACATTCTCCTCGGCGCCATCGGTGGGCTCGATTTCTGGACTTTTCTCGCGATCTGCGGCGTGCCGGCGCTATTCGCGCTGTGCGTCGTCTTCGGCGTGGTCTGGCTGCAATGGCACGATCGCATGAATAGCGGCGCTGCGCCGCCGGAGACGCCGTCGCCGGCCGACGCATCACGCGCGCCGACGCATGTCCTCGACCGCAACCAGACGATCAAGGGCGGCGTCGCGGTGGCGGCGCTGCTGCTGCTGTTCGCGACCCCGTTGCCGCGCGAGATCGGCGCGCTGATCATCGCCGCCCTGTTGTTGGCCAATCGCAAGATCACCAGCCGCTCGATGATCGCGACGGTCGATTGGCCGCTTCTGCTCCTGGTCTCCTGCCTCTTTGCGATCACCGGGCAGCTCAACGATGCGGGGATCGCCGCCAAGGTGCTAGCCTTTCTCGACAGCCACCAACTGCTGCCGAACAACCTGCTGTTGCTGTTCCCCTTCGCCGCGATCACCAGCAACGCGATCGGCAGCGTGCCGACGGCGATGCTGTTGCTGCAGATCTGGCCGATTCCGCCGTACGGGGTGCTCTATGGGCTGGCCCTGCTGTCGACGCTTGCCGGCAATCTCTTGCTCAACGGCAGCCTGACCAACCTGTTGATCGCCGAGCAGGCCGAGCGGATGGGGGCGGGGCTTACGTTCGGCGCCTTTGCCCGCGCCGGTGTCCCGATCGCGCTGTTGTCGCTGGCTTTCGCGCTATTCTGGCTGGCGGTGCTGCAAATCCTGCCGCTGACGCCGCCGGCGCCGGTGGTGACCGGGCCGTAGAGCCGCTGTTGGTGTTAAGCTGGCGGCGTCACGCTGGCGGCGCCGCGCCGGGCGGGCTAGAACGGCGCCCAATCCTTGCAGGAGCACAATGCCCTCCCGGCCTCTTCGCATCGGCACCCGCGGCAGCCCGATGGCGCTCTATCAGGCCGGGCTGGTGCGCGACCGGCTGCGCGCCGCTCATCCCAGGCTCGCCGCCGAGGGCGCAGTCGCGCTGGTGCCGATCCGCACCACCGGTGACCGCGTGCAGACGCGCCTCTTGGCCGAGATCGGCGGCAAGGGCCTGTTCACCAAGGAGATCGAGGAAGCGCTCATCGACCGCCGCATCGATCTCGCGGTGCATTCGCTGAAAGACATGGAGACGGTGCTGCCGGCCGGCCTCGTGATCGGCTGCGTCTTGGCGCGCGACGATCCGCGCGATGCTCTGGTGGCCCGCCGCGGCATCAGCCTCGCCGACCTGCCGCAAGGCGCCCGGATCGGCACGGCCTCGTTGCGGCGGCGGGCCCAGTTGCTGCGGCTGCGCGGCGACTGCGCGATCGTACCGATGCGCGGCAATGTCGGTACCAGGCTCGCCAAGCTCGACGCCGGGGAGGTCGATGCGCTGGTGCTGGCGCTGTGCGGTCTCGAACGCCTCGGCAAGGCCACATTGGCGAGCGAAATCCTCGCGCCCGAA
>DASYUS010000154.1:0-3304 GCA_036000945.1 Allostellaceae bacterium | reverse complement strand
ACAATCATGCGCTCGTGGAAGCCTTCGCCGATCGGCTCGACCTCATCGCGGCAGGCGACCCTGAAGCGCAGCCGCCTTCCGTCGATCTCGACGAGCTCGATGTCGGCCGTGACGGACATGCCGATCGGCGTCGCCGCGAGGTGGGTCATCTCGACCCGCGTGCCGACCGTGCGTTGGTGCGGCGCAAGGTAAGGCGCCAGCGCGGCGACGCAGGTCCATTCGACAAAGGCGATCATGTTGGCGGTGGCAAAAACCGGCGGCATCTCCGCCGCACCACCGAACAATTGCCGCTGGGCCGGGACGGCGTGCGCCGCGCCGACCTTTATCGTCGCGGTGTGACGCAGGCCGGGCCGCAGATCGTCTGATGTCATCAGCCCTTGTATTGCAGGATCGTCAGCCCGTCGTTGACGTCGGTCAGGTACATCAGCCCGTCGGGCGCGACATAGACGTCGTTCGACTGGATGACGCGCGGCCGGTTGGGGCGCGGATCGACCATCTTTTCCGGCGCCGGCGGGACGAAATGCGCGACCTCGCACGGCGCGAACGGGTCCCTGATGTCGAAGACGCGCACCCCGGCGTTCTGGTAGGTCGCAAAGATCAGCTCGGAACTCTGGAACGAGCCGGGCCGGTTCTCGTGCAGATTGTGCGGCCCGAATTTGGCGCCCTTCGCGCAGTAATCCTCTTCGGCCGGGGTCGGGAACGCGGCGATCTGCACCGGGTTCTGCGGCTCGCGCACATCGAACACCCAGCAGCGCTGGATGCCGTTCTGGCAATTGTCGAGGTTGCCTTCGTCGGCGAAGACGGCGAGGTTGCGGTCGGGCAGCGGCAGCGGCGTATGGGTGCCGCCGCCGAAGGGCGGGCACCAGTTGCGGTGGGCCAAGAGCTTCGGCGCGGTCGGGTCGGCGACATCGAGGATCGTCATGCCGCCGTCGCGCCACGCCGCATAGGCGAGATTGCCGGCGACGATTGCGTGATGCAGCGCATAGCGCTTGCCGCTCCACGAGGGCGTCTCGCCGCCGGCCGTGTGCATGCCGGGCAGCCACCAGCGGCCGACCACCTCGGGCCGCGTCGGCTCCTTCATGTCGATGATCGCCAGCACGTGATCGGTAAAGCCCTGCCAATGGCACGAGGCGTACGCATAGCGCCCGCCGACATACCAGAGCCGGTGCAGCCCGAGGCCATCGACCGGCATGAACCCGATCTCGCGCGGATTCTCCGGCCTCGAGATGTCGAACACCCGAAGGCCGGCGGTGAACGTCTTCTCGCGCCGGGTGAACGTCTCGGTGATCGACGCCTTGAAATAGTCATTGGGGTCGGAATAGCCCTGCAACACCCAGATGTTCGGCGAGTTGACCGTCAGCAGCAGGTCGCCGTGCGTCTGCAGGTGAAACGCGCGCGAGTTAGGCGGCGCCGCGACGAAGTTGACCGGCTTCGGATGACGCGGGTCGCGCACGTCGGTGACGGTGAATCCGTCGGAAAACATGTGGCCGACAAAGGCATGGCCCTTGTGCACCATCACCTGCACCCCGTCGCCGCGCCCGCCCTGGTCGCTATGCCCGACAAACTCGATGTTGCGCGCGGAAACCGGGGTCATGGCGAGCGCTCCTTCTCACAGTCGCTGCATAGAACGCGGATACGTGCTTCGAGACGCGCTCCTGCGGAGCGCTCCTCAGCATGACGTTCTGTTATGGATCGCATCAAGAAAGAACGTCATGCTGAGGAGCCCGCGAAGCGGGCATCTCGAAGCACGCGCGGGGGGCAGGCATGACCCAGGCGGCACGCTTTCGCGAGTTGTTGCGGCGCAATGGGATGACCGTGGCGCCCGGCGCCTATGACTGCATCACGGCGCGGCTGATCGAGCGCGCCGGGTTCGATGCGGTGTACATGACCGGCGCCGGCACTGCGGCGACCTTGGGCTATCCCGATTTCGGCCTCGTCACGATGTCGGAGATGGCGGCTAATGCCGGGCGCATCGCGGCTGCCGTCGGGGTGCCGGTGATCGCCGACGCCGATACCGGCTACGGCAACGAATTGAACGTCGTCCGCACGGTGCGCGAATACGAGCAGGCCGGGGTCGCCGGCATCCATATCGAGGACCAGGGCTTTCCGAAGAAATGCGGCCACCTCGACGACAAGGAGATCGTGCCGCGCGAGGACTGGCTCGCGAAGATCCGCGCCGCCGCGCAGTCACGGCGGAACGCCGATTTCGTCGTCATCGCCCGCACCGATTCGCGCGCCGTCGCCGGGTTCGACGAGGCGGTCGCGCGGGCCAACGCGGCGATCGAAGCCGACGCCGACATGGCGTTCGTCGAGGCGCCGCAGACGCTGGAGGAGGTCGCCGCGGTGCCGCGCCTCGTCAAGGGGCCGTGCCTGCTCAACGTCGTCCGCGGCGGCAAGACCCCGGACCTCGACTTGGGCGACGCCGAGCGCATGGGCTACAAGCTGGCGATCGTGCCGGGCCTCCTGATCAAGAACGTCGTCGGCATCTGCGGGCAGATGCTCGCCGAGCTTGCGGCGACGCGGCGCCACCCGGCGCCGATCCGGGAGATGACCGAGCGCGAGGTCTTCCAGCTGTCGGGCGCTGACGAGTGGGACGCGCTGCGCAGCCGATTTCGGGAATAGAGGCACAGCGGCGTAGGGCGGAAGCGCGCAGCGTCTTCCGCCTTCCGCACCCGCCGCCGCACATGGCGGATTGCGCTGCGCTGATCCGCCCTACGGCGTGGTCCACTTGGTGAGGGCGGCGAGGGCGCGGTCGCGAGTCGCGCCGAACCAGACTTCGCCGTGCGCCGCGCCCGCGACCTCGATCATCTCCTTGGGGTCCTTCGCCGCGGCGTAGAGACGGCGCGCCTCGGCGATCGGGATGGCCTCGTCGGCGGTGCCGTGGAGGATCAGCAGCGGCACGCCGATCGCGCCGATCAGCGCCTCGGAATCGAGCTTATTCGTCATCAAGAGCCGGTAGGGCAAGAGCGGTCCGCGCATCTCGAACAGCCGCACGACCGACGCGTAGGGGGAGTTGAGCAGGGCTCCGGCTAGCTTGCGGTCATGCGCCAGGCCGACGGCGATGCCGGTGCCGAGGCTTTCGCCATAGACGGCGATCTTGGCATCGGGCGCCGCAGCGCGGACAAAGTCGAAGGCGGCGCGCGCATCGGCCCTGAGACCCTTCTCGGTCGGGCTGCCGGTCGAGGCGCCGTTGCCGCGGTAGTCGATGCCGAGGACGCCGAACCCATGCCGGGCGAGATCGCCGAAGAATTCGGCGTAATCGGAGACGACGACGCCCTTCCCGGTCAGGATGACGATCGCGCCA
>DASYUS010000153.1:0-2447 GCA_036000945.1 Allostellaceae bacterium | reverse complement strand
ACCCCGGCCCTCTCTCCGCCAGCGGGAAGAGGGAGGGACCCGCGAAGCGGGAGGGTGAGGGGTTCTCACTGTGAGGGACATAGAGTCTTCGGCCGGCAACAGGGAAGCCGCTGCGAAATACGGCACCACGCCGAAGCAGCGCCACCCGGTGCGCTCGCCGATCGCGGTAAGACCGGCGTCGAACAGGCTGATGTCGCCGCGGAACTTGTTGACGATGTAGCCGGCGATCCGCGCTCGCTCGCTCCCGGTCAGCAGCGCATGGGTGCCGACAAGCTGGGCGATGACGCCGCCGCGCTCGATGTCGCCAACCAGCGCGACCGGCACGTCGGCGGTCTCGGCAAACCCCATATTGGCAATGTCGCCGGCGCGCAGGTTAACTTCGGCCGGGCTGCCGGCGCCCTCGACGAGGACGAGGTCCGCGGTCGCCGCCAGCCGGTTGAAGGCTGCGAGTACCGCTGGCAACAGCGACGGGGCCAGCGCGCGGTAATCGCGAGCCGACGCCGTCCTGTACACGCTGCCGCACAACACGATCTGCGCCATGCCATCGGCTTGCGGCTTCAGCAGCACCGGGTTCATGTCGCGCGCAGGAGCGATGCCGCAGGCGCGTGCCTGCAACGCCTGGGCGCGGCCGATCTCGCCGCCGTCCTCGGTCACCGCGGCATTGTTCGACATGTTCTGCGACTTGAACGGGCGCACCCGGAGGCCGCGCCGGGTGAAGGCGCGCGCGAGGCCGGCGACCAGCAGCGATTTGCCGACATCTGAGCCGGTGCCTTGCAGCATCAGCGCCCGGGTCATCAAAACTCGATCCCCGCCTGTGCCTTGACCCCGGCGCGGAACGGATGCTTGACGAGGGTCATCTCGGTGACGAGGTCGGCGGCCTCAACCAGCTCGGGCGGCGCGTTGCGCCCGGTCACGACGACATGGAGGTTGCGCGGCTTCGCCTTCAGCGCGGCAACGATATCGCCGACCGGCAGATAGCCGTAGCGCAGCACGATGTTCAGTTCGTCGAGGAGGACAAGCCGGTAGGACGGCTCGGCGATCATTGCCTGCGCCAGCTCCCAGGCGGCGCGCGCCGCGGCGATGTCGCGGGCGCGGTCCTGGGTGTCCCAGGTGAAGCCTTCGCCCATCGCTCGGCAGGTGACGAGGTCGGGGAAGCGGGCGAGGACGCTGCGCTCGCCGGTGCCCCAGGCGCCCTTGACGAACTGCACGATGCCGACCCGCATGCCGTGGCCGAGACAGCGCAGCACCATGCCAAAAGCGGCCGTCGTTTTCCCCTTGCCCGCCCCGGTATGAACGATCAAGAGGCCGCGCTCCTCGGTCTTGGTCGCCAGCACTTTGCGGCGCGCCGCTTGGCGCCGCTCCATCTTCTCGCGATGGAGGCGGTTGACCTCGTCTTCGTCGAGTACCGGATCACCCATCGCCCGTCACCTCCGCGCGCAGGCTGTTGCGCCTCGGGCGCCACAGCCCCCGCTCGATCGCCTCCCGAAAGCGGGCGCGGGTTTCAGCCAGCGCCGCCGGGTTGTGCGCCGCCATGAAATCGCGCACGCGTTCGTCGCCGAGGTAGGCGTCGTAGAGCGCCTCGAAATGCGAGTCGTCGACGGCGCGGGCGGTGGCCGCGAAGGCGAACAGATAATCGACTGTCGCGGCGATCTCGGCGGCTCCCTTGTAGCCGTGCCGCATCACCCCGGCGATCCAGCGCGGGTTGGCCGCGCGGCCGCGGACGATGCGGCCGATCTCTTCGCGCAAGGTGCGGATGCGCGGCCGGTCGGGCTGCGAATGATCGTTGTGGTAGACCGCTGGTTCACGCCCGGACAGATGGTGCACAGCGAGCGCAAGGCCACCCTCGAACTGGTAGTAGTCGTCGCTGTCGAGCAGGTCGTGCTCGCGGTTGTCCTGGTTATGCAGCACCGCGTCGGCGCCCTTGAGGCGGGCTTCGAGGAGGCCGCGCTCGGGCCGTCCCTCGGCGCCGGCGCCATAGGCCCACTGGCTCCAGCCGAGATAGGCATCGGCAAGGTCCGCTTCGTCCTGCCAGATCCGCTCGTCGATCAGCGTTTGCAGCCCGGCGCCGTAAGCCCCCGGCTTCGACCCGAACACCCGGTAGCCGGCACGCAGCGCCGCCTCGCCCGGTGCGACGCCGGCGGCTTCGAGGCCCTGCCGGTCGGCGGCAACGCGCGCGGCTAGCGGGTTGGTGCCCGCCGGCTCGTCGAGTGCGGCGACGGCGCGCACCGCGCTGTCGAACAGGTCGATGAGGCCGGGAAAGGCGTCGCGGAAAAAACCGGAGATGCGCAGCGTCACATCGACGCGCGGCCGGTCGAGCACCGAAGCCGGCAGGATCTCGAACCCGGTAACCCGCCCGCTCGCGCCTTCCCAAACCGGGCGCACGCCGAGGAGCGCTAGGGCCTGGGCGATGTCGTCGCCGCCGGTGCGCATGTTGGCCGTGCCCCAGG
>DASYUS010000152.1:0-6687 GCA_036000945.1 Allostellaceae bacterium | reverse complement strand
GGGCGAAGGACGGCGAAGCGCTGCGCGAATTGTGCGGTCGCCCGGCAGCGCTCGTCACCTTTCTCAACGGCATGTGGCCGCGGCGGATCGAGCCGTTTCATTGCGCCGCGCTCGGCGGCGCGCTTGCCCGGCTGCACCTTGCCGGCGAATCGTTCGGCATGGTCCGCCCCAACAATCTCGGCGTCGCCGGCTGGCGGCGGCTCTATGAGGCGAGCCGCGAGCGCGCCGACGAGGTGCAGCCGGACCTCGCTGCCGAGCTCGCTGGGGAGCTGCGGTTGCTCGAAGCAGCGTGGCCGCGCGAGTTGACCGTCGGCGTCATTCACGCCGACCTGTTTCCCGACAACGTCTTCTTCCGCGACCGGACGCTGTCGGGCCTTATCGACTTCTATTTCGCCTGCACCGACTTCCTCGCCTATGATTTGGCAATCTGCCTCAACGCCTGGTGCTTCGAGCCCGATCTCAGCTTCAACGTGACAAAGGCGCGCCTCCTCGTCGCCGGCTACCGCGGCGTCCGCCCGCTCGCCGACGCCGAGCTGTCGGCGCTTCCCCTCTTGGCACGCGGCAGCGCGCTGCGTTTTCTGCTGACCCGGCTCTACGACTGGCTGAACCAGACCGAGGGCGCCCTGGTCCGCCCCAAGAACCCGATCGAATATCTGCGAAAGCTGCGCTTTCACCGCACTGTCGAGGGGCCGGCCGGCTATGGCATCGACGCCTGACGGCCGGAAGCGGGCGGTCGAGATCTACACCGACGGCGCGTGCAGCGGCAATCCGGGGCCGGGCGGCTGGGGCGCGGTGTTGCGCTTCGGCGCGGTCGAGAAGGAACTCTCCGGCGGCGAGGCGCCGACCACCAACAACCGCATGGAGCTGATGGCGGCGATCGCCGGCCTGGAGGCGCTGAAGCGGCCGTGCCGTGTCGAGCTCTACACCGACAGCCAGTATCTGCGCGACGGGATCACAAGATGGCTCCCGGCGTGGAAGGCGCGCGGCTGGCGCACCGCCGACAAAAAGCCCGTCAAGAACCTCGACCTGTGGCAGCGCCTCGAAGCCGCCGCCGCGCCGCACCGGATCGAGTGGCACTGGGTGCGCGGACACTCGGGGCACCCCGAAAACGAGCGCGCCGACGCCTTGGCGCGCGCCGCGATCATCCAAGATTTACCCTCTCCCCCACCGGGGGAGAGGGCAGGGTGAGGGGGCGGAAGCCGGACCGAGTAACGGCCCTCACCCGTCGGTCGCTGTCGCGACCGCCACCCTCTCCCGCAATGCGGGAGAGGGGCTTTGGTCGTCCTTTCGTTCTACCGCCCGACAGCGTAGGTCTGCATGCCGCGCGGGTTGGCGCCGGCTTTGAGGATCGTGCCTTCCGCGGTTTCCTCGCGGGCGCAGGCGGTGAGGCGGCCGCCGGACCAGGTTTCGCCCATCCGCACGCGGTGGCCGCGCTCGGCGAGGGCGCGCAGCGTCGCCGCCGGGAAGCGGCCTTCGAGCGTGAGGCCGCCCGGGTCGGCGGCGCGCGGATAGAACGATGAGGGGGCGTGCGCGTTGTTGAATTCCGGGCAGTCGATCGCCTCCTGCAAATTCATCCCGTGATGGAGGTGGTGCAGCAGGAGCTGCGTCGACCACTGGTCCTGCCCGTCGCCGCCCGGCGTGCCGAACGCCAGCGCCGGTTCGCCGTCCTTCAGCGCAAGGGTCGGCGACAGCGTGCTGCGCGGCCGCTTGCCGGGAGCGAGGCTCGACGCCGAGCGCTCGTCGAGCCACGAGATCTGCTGCCTGGTGCCGAGGCAGAAGCCGAGCGCCGGGATGACCGGGGACGATTGCAGCCAGCCGCCCGACGGCGTCGCCGACACCATGTTGCCCCAGCGGTCGATGATGTCGAGATGGCAGGTGTCGCCGGCAACGACCCCAAGCTCGCTGACCGTCGGCTCGCCGATCCCGCCGATCGGTCCGACCGTCGGCTCGCCGATGCCGGCGGCGGGAGCGCCCTCCATGCCGCCGACCAGCACATACGGCTCGCGCCCGTCGGGGCGGCCGGGGCGCAAGTCGAGCGAGGCGCGATCGGAGACCAGCCTGCGCCGCGCGTCGTTGTAGGCAGGCGACAGCAGTGTCGCCATCGGCACATCGACAAAATTCGGGTCGCCGTACCATGCCTCGCGGTCGGCATAGGCGAGCTTGGCGCATTCGGTGACGACATGGACGAACTCGGGGCCGACCGGGTCGAGCCCGTCGAGGTCGAAGCCGGAGAGCAGCGCCAGCTGCTGCAGCATCACCGGCCCCTGGCTCCACGGCCCGCCCTTGACGACGGTGTAGCCGCGGTAATCGTAGGTGACGGGCGCCTCGACCGGGGCTTCCCAGCGCGCCATGTCGTCGGCGGTGAGGAGGCCGTTGTGGCGCCTTCCCGAGACGTCGAACACTTTGTCGCCGCGACAGAAGCGGTCGATTGCCTCGGCGACAAAGCCGCAATACCAGGCGTCGCGCGCCCGCTCGATTTGCTGCTCGCGATTGCCGCCGCCCGCTGCTTCGTCGAGAACACGCCGGTAGGTCGCCGCGAGCGCTTTGTTTCGGAACAGATGGCCCGGAACGGGCGGGTTTCCGCCCGGCAGGTAGACCGCGGCCGAACTCGTCCATTCCCGGCGGAAGAGGTCGGCGACCGTCATGATCGTGTCGCGGATGCGCGGCACCAGCGGATAGCCGCTCTCGGCGTAGCCGAGCGCCGGCGCGATCAACTCGGCGAGCGACATCGTCCCGTAATCGCGCAAAAGGCGCATCCAGGCGTCGAAAGCGCCGGGCACCGAAGCAGCGAGGAGGCCGGTGCCTGGGATGAGGTCGAGGCCGAGGGCCTTGAAGCGGGCGATCGTCGCTGCCGCCGGCGCCACGCCCTGGCCACAGATCACGTCGGCGCGGCGGTTTTTCGCGCTGTAGGCGAGGATCGGCGCCTCGCCGAGCGGGCCGTTCAGATGCGGCTCGACGACCTGCAGCGTGAACCCGGCCGCCACGGCCGCGTCAAAGGCGTTGCCGCCCTTTTCGAGTACCCCCATCGCCACCGAGGAAGCGAGCCAATGGGTCGTTGCGACGACCCCGAAGGTGCCGCGGATCTCGGGCCGCGTGGTAAAACCGGGCATGGCGCTGGCCTCTGCAAATTTCGATGGTGCGGGAGTTTCAGGCGCGCGAGGCGGACAGCGCAGTCACCGCTTTGTTGCGATGAGCTGGCGGATCCCGCGCACGACCTCGGCGTGCGGCTTGCCGGCGCCGGCGGCCGCCTTCCCTTCGTCGCCGGCCGCCGCAGCCTCGTGTCGGACATAGGCGGCGAGCGCCTCGCGCACCAGCGTCGATTTCCGCTTGCCGCGGGCCGAGGCAAGGCGCGCGAGGGCGTCGTTCAGTTCCGGTGAAACAGTGGTCTCGATGGGTATGTTGTCCGTCATGGCAATACCCCGCTCCAGGATCGTCGAATTAACCTATCCATCCCGAGCCGAAATTCCCAGACGCCTCTTCGGCAATCATGCGGCGGGGTCGCGGCTGAGGATCTCGACAGTGCCAGCCGCCGGGTCGATGCGCAGCGCGTCGCCGGTGCGAATCAAATCGGTAACGTCGCCGTCGAAGCGATCGACCAACGCGACCCCGGCAAAGGCGGCGCCTTGCGCGAGGATCGGGTTGACCCGGTTAAAGACGAGCGCCAGCGGCACGATCCCGCGCTCCCGCATGTCGCGCAGCATCCAGGCGGTGGCGACCCCGCCCTTAGCCTCATTGAGCACCAGGATGCGGCCGACATAGCTCTGCCCGGCGAGTGCGTGTGTCGGCCGGGAGAAGACGCCGCTCTTGCGATCGAGGTCGTAGCGCGCGCTGAAATTGTCCTTCGCTACAAGGGCGGTGCCGGCGACTTCTGGGCCGATGCCTTTGTGACATTTCAGGAGGATCGGCATGTCCGCCGGCCTCACATCCTTGTCATTGCGAGAAGCGAAGCGACGAAGCAATCCCGCAGCCAGCGCTCCCGGCGCATGAGATTGCTTCGCTTTGCTCGCAATGACAGTGGGGCATCAGACGACCCGCCCGGCGACAGCCGAATCGACGCAGCGTCCGAGGCTCGCCAGGGTCGGGCGATAGCCATAGCCGCCGATGATGTTGACGAGTTTTGCCGAGTTGGTCATGAGGCGCTGCCAGCCGTTGGCCTCGGCCATCTCCCCGGCATAGCTCTGATAGAAGCAGATGCCGGCGGCGACGACCGCCCCCGCCGCTTCGATCCGCGCCGTCAACCCCATGCGGTCGGCGGCATGCTTGATCTCGGGCGAGGTTGTGACGAGGAGCGTCGTCGCCTGATGGATCTGCCGGCCGACGAGCGCATCGGCGACCGCCGCCATCTCGACGAGCGACAGCTGCGGCGCGCCGAAGACGACGACATCGACCTTGTCGCCGGCCGCGCCGTAGGACGCGACAAAGGCCTCGATCTCGGCGCGGCCGATCTCATCCGCTCCGTGCCGGGGGGCTGCCGCCGTTGCCTCCGGCGTGATTCCCGGCAGATGGAACAGCGCCGTCGAGCCGTAGCTCGCCATCGCCGCGCCGAAATGCTTCAGCGCGTCGGAGCCGGGCGCCTCGCTCACCCCCTCGATCAGCGGCACCTCCCAGTAGGAGCCGCAGTTGCGGCCGACGATGCCGCCGAGCGCGCCCCATTCGGAAAGGTCGCGCGGCATCGCGGCAAGCCGGAAGCTCCGGGTGGGGCGGCGGCATTCGTCGAGGTGGTAGCCGTAGCGCGGGGTGCGGCCGGTCAACGCCGCGGCCAGCGCCGACGGTCCGCCTTCGAAATTGCTGCGCGCGCCGAACACGCTGTTCGTGTAGATGACGACGCCGGTGTCGCCCATCGCCAAGTGCTCGCCCCTCACCGGCGGCATGATCGTCTGGTAGTTGATGCAGGTGTCGGTCATCAGGACGCCGAACGCCCGCAGCGCGGCGATCGCACGGGCTTCGAGCGCCCGCATCGCCTCGCTCTGCCCGAGCCGCTGGTAGACCTGGACGTCGAGCCCGCGCGGATCGGTCAGCGTCGGCACCCGCACCCGGCGCTCGGCCTCGGGCGCGGTGGCGAGGCCTTCAAGAAAGGCCACCCCGGCCTCTCCCAGCGATTCGGTGTCGGCCATGATGTGGGCCTGCGCCACCGGGACGAGATCGGCGGCGTCGAAGAATTCGCCGACGGCGATCTGGTGCTCGATCGCCCAGCGCCGCGGCGCGCCGAACGCGCCGGCCAGCATCGCCCGCTCCTCCTCGGTGAGCCGCATGGCGGCTCAGCCGCGCGGCACCTCGACGAAGCCGTGCCGCCCCAATGGCGGCGCATACAGGACCAGGCATTCGAGCGCCTCGTCGCCGGCGACGACGATCTCGTGCACCAGGCCGCTCGGGATGCGGATCACCGTGCCCGGCCCGCAGCGGTTTGGCGCCGCGTCGCCCAACGCGATGTCGGCCTCCCCTTTGAGGATGTAGACGACCTGCGCTTCTTCCACGTGGTAGTGCCGGCTCGCCTTACCGCCGGGCGTGAGCCTCCCGAGGATCATCTCGAACCGGGCACCGAACTCGGCACCGACCAGGCGCCGGTTAACGGTCCCGGAATGCGCCGGCGGCGAATAGGTCGGCAAGTCGGAGAGGTGCGCGATCAGGTCCTGCATTGCGGAGCTCCTGCTATCTGCGTTTCGGCGGACGGATCACTGAAGCGATAGAGTAGCAGCCCTGCTACGCTCTGCCCATGATCCGAGCGCTCGCCCGCACACCCCGGAGTCGAGGTCGCGGTCACGGTCGCACCTGGTGTTTTGCGGTGGTCGTTTGCAGCCTCATCGCCGCCGCCGGATGCGTGTCGCCGCGCGGCGACGAGGCGGCCGCGTTGCTTGCCGATATTGCCGCCGGCGATGGTCCGAGCCGGCTCAAGGAGACGACTCCGGAACCGCTTCGCTCGACGATCCGCTACCGCCGCGGCGCCGGCTCGGCGACGGCCGATCTCTACCAAAGCGCGCCACGCCCGAGTGGCGCGCTGGTCGTCGTCCCCGGCCTGACGCCGCACGGCAAGGACGACCCGCGGCTTGTCGGCTTCGCCCGCAGCTTGGCGCGCGCCCGCTTCCTGGTGCTCGTGCCGGAGATTGCGAACACCCGCGCGCTCAGGGTCGAGGCCGCCGACGCAGCCTACGTCGCCGATGCGATCGAGGAGTTGGCGCAGGTTGCCGGGGCGGGCATCGACCGCTCGATCGGCCTTGTCGCGATTTCCTTCGCGATCGGACCGGCCCTGCTTGCTGCCGCAGAGCCCCCGGCCGGCCGCCATGTGCGCTTCACCGTCGCAATCGGCGGCTATTACGACATCGGCGCGGCGATCGGTTTCGCCACGACCGGGTCTTACCGGATGCCCGACGGGTCATGGCGCCAGGGCACGCCGAACGAGTTCGGGAAATTCGTCATCCTGCGCAGCAACGCCGGCCGGGTCAGCGACGCCGCCGACCGCGCCCGACTGACGCTGATCGCCGATCGGCGCCTGGCCGACCCGGCAGCCGCGATCGGCGATCTTGTCGCCCGGCTCGGCCCGGAGGGCCGCGCGGTCTACGAACTGATCGACAACCGCGATCCGGAGCGGGTGGCCAGCCTGATCGCGCGACTGCCCGCCGCGATCCGGCAGGAACTGCGCGGGCTCGATCTGAAAGACCGGGATCTGACCCGGCTCGCCGGGCCGGTGTT
>DASYUS010000151.1:0-3361 GCA_036000945.1 Allostellaceae bacterium | reverse complement strand
GCTGCGCCGGCCGCCGCCGGGCCGCGGCGTCTTCGCCCGCAAGCACCGTAGGATGAGCTGAGCGCAGCAAGCGTAGGGCGGAAAAGCGCCAGCGCATTCCGCCGCGTTTTTTGCGAGCGCGTTGGCGGATGACGCTTCGCTCATCCGCCCTACCGATTGTCGGTGACCGATACCGGTTCCCGAAAACCGCTGTCCTCCGGAGGGTCATACGGCTCGACGTGATAGAAGAAGCGGTCTGTTTTGGGTTTGAAGCCGAGAATTTTCGCGACTTGGCGCGTCTGCTTTTCGTCCAATGGGTATTCGCCCAGGCCATCGTCTTCCGCCTGAAAACCGGCGAGCTTCTTGACCTTTGCGAGCATCGTCGGAGGCACGATGAGGCACCCTTTCATGCGCTCGGTTGCCTTGTCGTAGGTCACCACGCGGTAAATCATTCAGGGCTCCACGGAGCGTGTCCCGTCGCCGGGTCTGACCTGGCGCCCATACCAGGGATCGAACTCGCCGAGATGCCGCCGTCCGCTCGCGTCATCCACCTCGACCGTGTCGCGCAAACGATCGCGCTCGATGATTCGTCCGTCTTGTGTTTTCCAGCGGCTGCGCCGGCCGCCGCCGGGCCGCGGCGTCTTCGCCCGCAAGCACCCCGATTGTCATTCCGGGGCGGCCCGCAGGGCCGAACCCGGAATCCATATTCCAGAGGCCTGTGTCCATGGATTCCGGGTTCGCCGCGGAGCCTGTCCTCGGGCCGCACGCAGCGCGGACCCGGGGGCGGCGCCCCGGAATGACAAAATGGGATGCAATCTCTGCATTGGACCACTAGAACGCCACCCGCCCGACGCTTCCCAATAGGAACATAAAAAGAACATAAAGTCATGTTAAGCGTACTGGAGGTGTCGCTCTCCGCCGCGCTCATAACGCGGATCGCCGCCAATTGACACCATCTCGACCTGATACGCCCGGTTTGTCGGATTACGAATGCCGCGATTTCAACCGTTTACTCCTGATCTCTTTTTCCCGCGCAGGCCGCGAGAAGCATGCTGGCTGTTCTTGCGCGCTCGCCGCCGCGGGAAGCGAGGGTTTCTGCGGCTTTCCGCCCGGCCTCGCTGCAGATTCGCTGCAAACAACAGCCAGAACAGCGGTGGTTGGCAGTACCCTGCGCTGTTTCCGTCGCCGCGATTGGCTGATATCAAACCACGTGCATCAGCCGTAACCCGGAGTCTCGCATGTCCCGCACGCTGCGCGCCGCGGTGGCGCAATTGGGTCCGATCCATGTCGCCGACAGCCGCGAGGCGGTCGTCAAAAGGCTCTGTGCGCTGCTGCGCGAGGCGCATGGCGGCGGGGCGCGCTTTGTCGTCTTCCCCGAGCTGGCGCTGACGACGTTCTTTCCGCGCTGGTGGATGACCGACCAGGGCGAGGTGGACAAGTATTTCGAGCGCGAGATGCCGAATGCAGCGACCCGGCCGCTGTTCGACCTGGCGAAGGAACTCGGTGTCGGCTTCTATCTCGGCTATGCCGAGCTGACCGAGGAGCGCGGCGCGGCGCGGCACTACAACACGTCGATCCTGGTCGACCCGAGCGGCAAGACCGTCGGGCGCTATCGAAAAATCCACCTGCCCGGGCATTCCGAGCACCTCCCGCAGGCGCCGTTCCAGCACCTCGAAAAGCGCTATTTCGATGTCGGCAACGAGGGTTTCCCCGTCTGGCGGATGCAGGATGCCGTCATCGGCATGTGCATCTGCAACGATCGGCGCTGGCCCGAAACCTACCGGGTGATGGGGCTGCAGGGGGTCGAGATCGTCGCGCTCGGCTACAACACGCCGATCCAGAACATCCACCACCGCGAGCCCGAGCATCTGCGGATGTTCCACCACCTGCTGTCATTGCAGGCGGGCGCCTACCAGAACGCCGCCTGGGTGCTGGCATCGGCGAAATGCGGCGCCGAGGACGGTTTTCCGATGATCGGCGGTTCGGCGATCGTCGCCCCGACCGGCGAGATCGCGGCGCAGGCGCTGACCGAAGACGACGAGGTGATCACCACGACCCTCGAACTCGAACTCGGCGAATACCTGCGCCGCGCCGTCTTCAACTTCGAAAAACACCGCCGCACCGAGCATTACGGGCTGATCACCAGCCGCACCGGGGCGAAGACGGAGGTTTAGGAAGCGGCTTGTTATCGTTTGCAAATTAAAAAACGCATTCCCGGCGAAAGCCGGGACCCACCGGTCGGCTGTCGGGGAGCTGACGAGTGGATCCCCGCTTTCGCGGGGAATGCGAAATGGAGCGGCGCCAACTCCACGGAAATGCGGGTGGCGCCGCAGACTCACACCCGTTCGATGACCGCGGCGATGCCCTGGCCGACGCCGACGCACATCGAGACGAGCGCATAGCGCCCTCCGGTGCGCTGCAGCTGGCGTGCCGCGGTCAGCGCGATGCGCGGGCCCGAGGCGCCCAAGGGATGGCCGATCGCGATCGCGCCGCCGTTCGGGTTGACCCGGCTGTCGTCGAACGAGAGTTCGAGGCCGCGCAGGCAGGCGAGCACCTGGGTGGCGAAGGCCTCGTTGATCTCGATCACGTCGATGTCCTTGAGGCTGAGCCCGGCGCGCTCCAACGCCTTTTTGGCCGCCGGCACCGGCCCAAAACCCATGATCCGCGGCTCGACGCCGGCGACGCCGGTCGAGAGGATGCGGGCGATCGGCTGCGCGCCGGCGGCATCGCCCGCCTTGCGGCTGGCGACGATCATCGCCACGGCGCCGTCGTTGATCCCCGAGGCGTTGCCGGCCGTCGTCACGCCGTCCTTGAACAGCGGCCGCAATTTGGCGAGCGCCGCCATGTCGGTCCCGGGCCGCGGGTGCTCGTCCTCGGCGACGCTGACCGGACCGGCGCGCCCGGCCGGCACCTCGACCGCGATGATCTCGCCCGCATAGAACCCGTCGGCCTTGGCGGCGGCATATTTCCGCTGCGATCCCTCGGCGAAGACATCGGCGGCTTCGCGGGTGATCTGAAAATCGCGCGCGAGGTTGTCGGCGGTCTCCGGCATCGTGTCGGCGCCGTAGCGGCCTTCGACTTTCGGGTTGGGGAAGCGCGCGCCGATCGTCGAATCGAAAACCCGCGCGTCGCGGCTGAACGGCGCCTCGGCCTTGCCCATGACAAAGGGCGCCCGGCTCATGCTCTCGACCCCGCCGGCGACGAACACCTCGCCCTCGCCGCAGGTGATCGCCTGCGCCGCGACGGCGATCGCGTTGAGCCCCGAGCCGCAATTGCGCTGCAGCACCGAGCCCGGGATCTCGATCGGCAATCCGGCGACGAGGGCGGCGTGGCGGGCGACGCAGCGGCTGTCCTCGCCGCCCTGGTTGGCGCAGCCGACGAC
>DASYUS010000150.1:0-11494 GCA_036000945.1 Allostellaceae bacterium | reverse complement strand
GGCAAGCTGCGCAACGCCGGCGTCGAGGTGCTGTACGACGACCGCGACGAGTCGCCGGGCGCGAAGTTCGCCGCGATGGACCTGATCGGCCTCCCCGACCAGCTGATCCTGGGGCCCCGCGGCCTCGCCGCCGGCACCATCGAATGCAAGAACCGCCGTTCCGGCGCCCGCGAGGATCTGCCGCTCGATGCGGCGATCGCCCGGTTTGCTGCGCCTTAGACGCAGTGCGCCGCTCATCGTCATTCCGGGGCGCGGCGACGCCGCGAACCCGGAACCCAGGAACACCGGCCTCTGGAATATGGGTTCCGGGTTCGACCCTGGGGGTCGCCCCGGAATGACATCGTGCAAATGATCTTCGGCCCGTTCGAGCGGATGGTCGCGTTCCGCTATCTGCGGGCGCGGCGGCAGGAGGGGTTCGTCTCGGTGATCGCGATCTTCTCGCTCTTGGGCATCATGCTCGGGGTGGCGACGCTGATCATCGTGATGTCGGTGATGAACGGGTTTCGCGCCGATCTGATCGGCCGTGTGCTCGGCCTCAACGGCCATCTCGCGGTCCACGGGCTGGGCCCCGCGCTCCCGGATTTCGATGCGGTGGCGACGAAGATCCGCGCGATGTCGGGGATCGTCAGCGCGACCCCGCTGGTCGAGGGCCAGGTGATGGCGACAAGCGAGCGGGGCGGCGCCGCCGGCGCTCTCGTCCGCGGCATCCGCCCCGACGACATCCGCGCCCGCCAGCTGATCGCCGAGCACATCGTCGGCGGCTCGCTCGCGGATTTCGGCGACGACGGGGTGGCGATCGGCAACCGACTGGCGCGCCGCCTCGGCATCGAGGTCGGCGGCAAGGTCACGCTGATCGCCCCCGAAGGCACCGACACCGCGTTCGGCACCGTGCCGCGCCTCAAGACCTACCGGGTCGCGGCCTTGTTCTCGGTCGGCTTCTACGAATACGACAACAGTTTCATCTATGTCCCGCTCGCCGCGGCGCAGGTCTTCTTCAAGCTGCCGAACGAGATCAGCTACATCGAGGTCTTCGTCACCGATGCCGACCGAGCGAGAGCAGAGGCACGCCGCATCGCCGAGGTGCTCGGCGGCAGGGTGCGCATCCTCGACTGGCAGCAATCCAACGCCAGCCTCGTCAACGTCGTCGAGATCGAGCGCAACGTGATGTTCCTGATCCTCGCGCTGATCATCGTCGTCGCCGCCTTCAACATCATCTCCGGCATGATCATGATGGTGAAGGACAAGGGCCGCGACATCGCGATCTTGCGCACGATGGGCGCCTCGCGCGGCATGGTGCTGCGCATCTTCATGCTGTCGGGCGCCTCGATCGGCATCACCGGGACGCTCGCGGGATTCGCCCTCGGCCTCGTCATCACCCGCAACCTGGAAGCGATCCGGGAATTCCTCCAGAGCGTGCTGCATGTCGAGCTGTTCGCCGCCGAATTCTATTTCTTCACCCGCATCCCGGCGCGCATCGAGGACGGCGACGTCATCCTCGTCGTCGGCATGGCGCTCGCACTGTCGTTCCTCGCGACGCTCTACCCATCATGGCGGGCCGCCCGCCTCGACCCGGTCGAGGGGCTGCGCTACGAATGAGCGGCACCCCTTACCGTCATTACCGCGTAAGCGGGAATCCAGAGCCACAGGTCCAGTCGGCTGCCCTGGACCCCCGCTTTCGCGGGGGTGACGATGAGAGGGCGCCAGCTGTGGCAGCGCTTGAACTTCGCGGCGTGCGCAAGGCGTTCCGCCAAGGCGGCGCCGAACTGACGGTGCTGAACGGCATCGACCTCTCGCTCGATGCGGGCGAGATCGTTGCGCTCGTCGGTCCGTCGGGCGCGGGCAAGTCGACGCTGCTGCACGTCGCCGGCCTCTTAGAGCGGCCGGATGGCGGATCGGTCCTGATCGAGGGGCAGGATTGCGCCGGGCTGTCCGACGAGAACCGCACGCTTTTACGCCGCCGCTCGCTCGGCTTCGTCTATCAGTTCCACCATCTGCTACCGGAATTCTCAGCGCTTGAAAACGTCATGCTGCCGCAGATGATCGCCGGGGTTGCCCGCCACGATGCACGCGCGAAAGCCGCCGCGTTATTGGAGCGGGTCGGGCTCGGCGAACGCCTCGAGCATCGCCCGGCGCGGCTTTCCGGCGGCGAGCAGCAGCGCGTTGCCATCGTCCGCGCGCTCGCCAACGACCCGAAAATCCTTCTCGCCGACGAGCCGACCGGCAACCTCGACCACACGACCGGGGCGAGCGTCATGGATCGGCTGATCGAGATCGTCCGCGCCAGCGGCCTCGCCGTGCTGATCGCCACGCACAACCTCGAGCTGGCGCACCGCCTCGACCGCATCGTCGCGCTCGAGGACGGGCGGCTCACGGCCGCGGCCTGAGGCTTCGAATCGGCCGACCGCCGATGCTCGATAAGGCTCTCGCCGGGGACGAGTTGCCGGCAGATTCCCTCGCGGTGGATATCAGGGCTGTTCCCGCAGTGACGGCGTGCGATGCTGAGCCCCGCTCACATATATTGGATCGCCATGCCGCTCGCCGATTTTGTCCATCTGCGCATCCACTCGGCCTATTCGCTGTCGGCCGGGGCGATCAAGATTAAGGAGCTGGTGCAGCTCTGCCGCGCCGAGGCGATGCCGGCCGTGGCGATCACCGACGGCGGCAACCTGTTCGGCGCTCTCGAATTTGCCACCGCCTGCGCCGAAAGCGGCATCCAGCCGATCATCGGCGTCGAGATTGCGCTCGCCGACGCGGTGGGGCGAAGCCCGCGCAACGGCAACGGAAACGGACACGGCGCCGAGCCCGCCCGCATCGTGCTCCTCGTGCAGAGCGAAACCGGCTATCGCAACCTGATGGGGCTGACCAGCCGCGCCTATCTCGACGGCGAGGCCGGGGCCGAGCCGGCGCTGTCTCTGGCCGACCTCGCAGCGGCGAACGCGGGGTTGATCTGCCTTGCGGGCGGCGCGGGCGGCCCGGTCGGACGGCTCCTCGCCGAAGGGCAGGGCGAGGCGGCAGGGGCGATGCTTGCCGCGCTGAAAGAAATCTTCCCGGGCCGGCTCTATATCGAATTGCAACGCCATGGCATGGCCGAGGAGGCGCGCAGCGAACCGGGACTGGTCGATCTCGCCTACGCCCACGACCTGCCGCTGGTCGCCACCAACAACGCCTATTTCCCCGACCGCGAGTTCTACGAGGCGCATGACGCGCTGCTCTGCATCGCTGAGGGCTGCGCCGTTGCCGACACCGACCGCCGCCGCCTGACCCCGCAGCATTTCTTTCGCCCGGCGGCGGAGATGCGCGCGCTGTTCGCCGACCTGCCGGAAGCCTGCGACAACACGCTTGTCATCGCCCGGCGCTGCGCCTTCATCCCGCAATCGCAGCGGCCGATCCTGCCGGCGTTTCGCAGCGAGGACGGGGCTGACGAAGCCACCGCCCTGCGCGCCGCCGCGCAGGCCGGGCTCGATGCCCGGCTGGCTGCCGCCGGGATCGACGAAACCACCGCGTCGCCCTATCGCGAGCGACTCGAATTTGAGCTCGACATGATCGTCGAGTGCGGCTTTGCCGGTTATTTCCTGATCGTCGCCGATTTCATCCAATGGGCGAAGCGCCAGGGCATCCCGGTCGGGCCGGGGCGCGGCTCGGGCGCCGGCTCTGTTGTCGCCTGGGCGCTGACGATCACCGACCTCGACCCGTTGCGCTTTGGCCTCCTGTTCGAGCGCTTCCTCAACCCCGAACGCGTGTCGATGCCCGATTTCGATATCGATTTCTGCCAGGACCGGCGCGACGAGGTGATCCATTACGTCCAGCAGAAATACGGAAGCGACCGGGTGGCGCAGATCATCACCTTCGGCAAGCTGCAGGCGCGTGCGGTGCTGCGGGATGTCGGCCGGGTCCTTGGCATGTCCTACGGCCAGGTCGACCGCCTCTGCAAGCTCGTGCCGAACAACCCGGCCCACCCGGTCAGCCTCGCCAAGGCGATCGCCGGCGAGCCGCAATTGCAGCAGCAGCGCGACAGCGACGAGAATGTCGCGCGACTGATGACGATCGCCTTGAAGCTCGAAGGCCTCTACCGCCACGCCTCGACGCACGCCGCCGGCGTCGTCATCGGCGACCGGCCGCTCTCGGAGCTGGTGCCGCTCTACCGCGACCCGCGCTCCGACCTGCCGGCGACCCAGTTCAACATGAAGTGGGTGGAACTGGCCGGCCTCGTCAAATTCGATTTTCTCGGCCTCAAGACGCTGACCGTGCTGGCCCGCTGCCTCGAATTGCTGGATTCACGCGGGATCAAGCTCGATCTGGCCAGCCTGCCGCTCGACGACCGCCCGACCTACGATCTGCTGGCGCGAGGCGATACGGTCGGGGTGTTCCAGGTCGAGGGCCAGGGTGTGCGCGACATGCTGAAGCAGCTGCGCCCCGACCGCTTCGAGGACATCATCGCCGTCGTCTCGCTCTATCGCCCGGGGCCGATGGAGAACATCCCGCGCTACATCGCGGTGAAGCACGGCCGCGAGGCGCCCGACTATTTGCACCCGAAGATCGAGGGGATCCTCAAGGAAACCCACGGCATCATGATCTACCAGGAGCAGGTCATGCAGATCGCCCAGGTGCTCGCCGGCTATACGCTCGGCGGCGCCGACCTGTTGCGCCGGGCGATGGGCAAGAAGATCCAGTCGGAGATGGACGCGCAGCGCGCACAGTTCGTCACCGGCGCGACCGAGCGCGGCGTCGATCGCGCCCGCGCCGAGCTGATCTTCGACCAGATGGCGAAATTCGCCGGCTACGGCTTCAACAAGTCGCACGCCGCCGCCTATGCCCTCGTCGCCTACCAGACGGCCTATCTGAAGGCCAACCACCCGGTCGAGTTCATGGCCGCATCGATGACGCTCGACCTGGGCAACACCGACAAGCTCGCCCATTTCCGCGGCGAACTCGACCGTCTCGGCATCGCCCTTCTGCCGCCCGACATCAACCGCTCAGAGGTAACCTTCGCGGTGGAGATGGACGCGAAAACGGGGAAGCCGGCGATCCGCTACGCGCTGGCCGCGGTCAAAGGGGTCGGCGCGCAGGCGATGCGCGATCTCGTCGCCGAGCGCGCGAAGGGCGGCCCGTTCAAGGATTTGTTCGATTTCGCGCTGAGGCTCGACGCCAAGAGCTTCAACCGCCGCCAGTTCGAGAACCTCGTAAAGGCCGGCGCCTTCGAATGCCTCAACCCGAACCGGGCGCAAAGCTTTGCCGCCGCCGAACTGCTGCTGCGTCATGGAAGCCGTGCCGCCGAAGAACGGCAAGTGGGTCAAACGAGCCTTTTCGGCGATATGATGTTCAACTCCGCCTCCTATAATTCAGGAGGACGCATCGGTCATCAGCGTCCCTCGCTGCCGATCGTCGCGGACTGGCCGGCGGTCGAGCGCCTCCAGCACGAGTTCGACGCGATCGGTTTCTACCTGTCGAGCCACCCGCTCGACCCCTACGGCCGCAGCCTCGAACGCGCCGGCATCCTGCGCTGGACCGATGTACCGGCGGCGCTGGCGGCCGGCGGCGCCACCCGCTTCCGCCTCGCCGGCATCGTCATCGGCAAGAAAGAGCGCACCTCGGCGCGCGGCAGCCGCTACGCCTTCGTGCAGTTCTCCGACACCTCGGGGGTCTTCGAGGTGACGGTGTTTTCCGAGGTGCTGAGCCAGACCCGCGCATTGATCGACAGCGGCCAGCCGCTGATCGTCACGCTCGACGTGCGGCGCGAGGACGAAAACCTGCGCCTCACCGCCCAGAAGATCGAGCCGCTCGACAGCGTCGTCGCCCATGCCGCTGCCGGTTTGCGGGTGTTTGTCGGCGAGGCCGAAGCCCTGCCGCGCTTGAAGAGCCTCATCGGCCGCGAGGCCGGCGGCCGCGGCCGGGTGACGCTGGTGCTCGATCTGCCAGGCAGCGAGGTCGAAGTGACGCTGCCCGGCGGCTTCCGCGTCAACCCCGGCATCCGCGCCGCCGTCAAATCCCTCCCGGGCATCATCGACGTTCACGATATTTAGGGCTACAAGACCGGTCGAATGACGATGCCGGATGGTCCCCGCTACGACGACGACTACTACGCCTGGACGCAATACCAGGCTGGGGTGCTGCGTACGATGCGCCGCACAGACAACCGGCTCGACCGCGAGCATCTTGCCGAGGAGATCGAGGATTTGGGCAAGAGCGAGCGCAACTCGGTCTACAGTCAGGTGACGCGCATCCTCGAACATTTTCTCAAGCTGGCGTATTCGCCGACCGATCGCCCGCGCCACGGCTGGATCGCCTCGATCGTCGAGGCGCGGCAGGCGCTCGGCCGGCATCTCACTCCAACCCTGCGCAATGCCGCGCAGCAGGCATTCGCCGATCTATACGGCGACGCCCGCGAGATCGCGGTGGTCCGTCTACGCGAGCACGGCGAGGAGACCGCTGCTGAGGCGCTGCCGGAAACCTGCCCCTACACGCTGGAACAGGTAGTGACGCGCGGCTGGTACCCGGAACCGGCTCGACCCGACTAGCAGTCGAATCGAGAGAGCGCCTTTCGGCTACTGCGTCGGCGAGCGGTGCGTCGGCAGGATGCGGGTCACCACCATCTTCTCGCGGTCGAGGCATGCCGGCACGCGCGGGGCGACCTTCTCCTTCCAGTAGTCGCTCTCGTAGACCGCTTTGTAGAGCGCCGCGCGCTGCGCCTCGGATTCGAAGCGGCGCATCCAGACATAGACCGAATCGTCGGTCTCGCCCTTGAAGCTGCCGGTGATGACCATGCCTTTCGAGACCTGGAACGGGATGATCTCCTCCTCCATGATCTTCACCCATTCCGCCATCTTGCCCGGCCGGACGTGGTATTGCCGCAGTTCGTAAAACGCCATCTTGCAGTCTCCCATCGAATGATCGGACGATGCCTGATGATGCGGGCTCGCCGCCCGGCACGCAACTGGTTCGGGCTGGGCACCGCAGCCATGCTGGCGCTTGCTTGCGTGGGCACGGCGCCGCCATTCCCGCCGCACGCCGGTGCGGCGGAACCGATGTGGGGGGTGGTCGTGCCGGCTATTTCCGACATCGCGCTCGCAGCGAGCCCGGTTTCCGGTGCAACGCCGCTGACGGTCGGCTTTTCGGCCAGCATTGCATCGACCAGTGTCCCGTGCGGCCACTATCCCGGCTACGCGATCGATTTCGGCGACGGAGCGGTGGCGCCGGCCGGGGCGACGCTCGACTCCTGCGCCGGGCCGATCTGGTCGCACGTCTATACCGCCGCCGGCACGTTCACCGCGAGGCTCATCGGCCCCGATGGCGGGACCGTTGCGACCGCGACGATCACCGTCATGCCCGGCCGCGCGGTGACGACCTTCGCCGCCGCGCCGACCGCCGGCCGGGCGCCTTTGACCGTGCGGTTCAAGATCACCGGGGAGGGTAGCTACCACCTCGATTTCGGCGACGGACAGAGCGCCGAACTGGCGCTGTGCGCCGACCCCGCGACCTGCCAGCCGGCGACGGTCGCGCATACCTACGCAGCCGGCAGCTACACCGCCTCGCTGCGCACCACCGACGGCGGCGCCGTCGGCGGCTACATCATCGCGGTCGAGCCGTGACAGCCGTTCTTCGGGCCGAAGGATGACAGCCGCTTGTGAACTTCGCGAGAATCGCCGCTGAGCAGCGCGGGTCCAGCGGTTATGCCTCGACCAAATCGAGACGGCGCTTGATCAGGGCGATATCGCCGGCGATGCGATCGACTCGCGTTGAAAGGCTCGCGTATTGGCCTTCCAGCAGGCCAACACGTTGTTTCAGCTCCGTCAAATCAGCCTTCACGTCGGCCAAGTCACCGCGGATCGCCCTGAGCATTTGCAGGACGATATTGTCGGGTTGATCGCTCATGTACCCATCCTGGGGCGGCTGGGGATCGATCGCAACATCTCAGCGGCACCATCACACCGAAAAATATTTCGCCTGCGGGTGGTGGACGACGATCGCTGAGGTCGATTGCTCAGGGTCGAGCTGGTCTTCTTCGGTGAGGGTGAGACCGATTTCGTCGACGCCCAAGAGGTCGAGGAGCTGGCGCTGGTCGGCGAGGTTGGGGCAGGCCGGGTAGCCGAACGAATAGCGGCTGCCTCTGTACCCTTGGGCCAGCATCTCGTCGTGGTCGCGCGCCTCCTCGGCGGCGAAGCCGAGTTCGCCGCGGATCCGCTTGTGGATGTATTCGGCGAAGGCCTCGGCCATCTCGACCGAGAGGCCGTGGAGGTAGAGGTAGTCCTGGTAGCGGTTGTCGGCGAACCATTCGCGCGCCGCCTCCGAGGCGCGCCGGCCCATCGTCACGACCTGGAGGGCGATGACGTCGCGCTCTCCATCGTCGACGTCGCGGAAGAAATCGGCGATGCACAGCCCGCCGTCACGGTTCTGGCGCGGGAACGAGAAGCGCGCGACCTCGCGGCGGCCGCTCTCGTCGAAGAGGATCACATCATTGCCTTGCGCCGCGCAGCGCCAGTAGCCGTAGGCCGCCTGCGGCAGGAGGATCGCCTCACGGATCGCGATGTCGGCGATGCGGGCGAGGACCGGGCGCAATTCCTGCCGCGCCCATTCCTTGTATTCGGCGAGCGAGCGGCCGTCCTTTCGGTAGCCCCACTGGAATTGGTAGAGCATGCGCTCGTTGAGGTAGGGGACGATCGCCTTCACCGGCACGCGGGCGATCGTCTGCGCGCCCCAGAACGGCGGCGCCGGCACCGCCACGCCGCGGCTCAGCTCGGCGCGGCGCAGGCGGATTTCCTCGAGGTCGATCGGACGCAGCGGCCGCGGGTCGGCGGCGCGGCCGAGTTTGCGGCTCTCGTTGACCGGCCGGCCGGCATTTCTTTGCTGTACCTCGGCGAGGTGGCCGTCGAAATCGTTGCTGACGATGCGGTCCATCAAATGGAGGCCGTCGAACGCGTCGCGCGCATAGGCGACCCGGCCCGAGGCATAGGATTTGACGCAATCCTCCTCGACATAGCGCCGGGTGAGCGCCGCGCCGCCGAGCATCACCGGCAGGTCGAGCCCCTGGCGGCTCATCTCCTCCAGATTCTCGCGCATCACCACGGTCGATTTGACGAGGAGGCCCGACATGCCGATCGCGTGTGCGTGGTGCGTCTGCGCGGCGTCGAGGATCGCGCCGATCGGCTGCTTGATGCCGAGATTGACGACGCGGTAGCCGTTGTTGGTGAGGATGATGTCGACAAGGTTCTTGCCGATGTCGTGGACATCGCCGCGCACCGTGGCGAGGACGATCGTGCCCTTCTCCTGGCCCGCGACCCGCTCCATGAACGGTTCGAGATAGCCGACCGCCGCCTTCATCGTCTCGGCCGATTGCAGGACGAACGGCAGCTGCATCTTGCCCGCGCCGAACAGGTCGCCGACCGTCTTCATGCCCGACAAGAGAATGTCGTTGATGATGTCGAGCGGCTTGTAGCTCTGCATCGCCAGCGCAAGGTCGGCTTCGAGATCGAGCCGGTCGCCGTCGACGATGCGCTGCGCGAGGCGCTCTTCGAGCTTTTCCGGCCGACCCTTCTTTTCCTCCTTCTCGATCGCGCGGTCCTGGAACAGCGCCATGAACGCCTGTAGCGGGTCGTAGCCGTCGCGCCTTCGGTCGAAGATCAAATCCTCGGCAATCCGCACCTCCTCCTCCGGGATGCGGTGCAGCGGGAGAATCTTCGAGAAATGCACGATCGCGCCGGTCAGGCCGCGGTCGAGCGCGTGCTGCAGAAAGACCGAGTTCAGCACCTGCCTGGCCGGCGGGTTGAGGCCGAACGAGATGTTGGAGAGGCCGAGTATGATCTGGCACTCGGGCATCTTTTCCCGAATGGCCGCGATCGCGTCGAGGGTGTTGAGGCCGAGCTTCCGGTCGTCGTCGTTGCCGGTGCAGATCGTGAAAGTCAGGGGATCGAACAGCAGGTCGGCCGGCGGCAGCCCGTGCCTGTTGACGGCGAAATCGTATAGTCGCTCGGCGAGCTGCAGCTTGCGGTCGGCTTCCTTCGCCATGCCGCTCTCGTCGATCGTCAGCGCGATGACCGCGGCGCCGAACCGCTTCGCGAGCCTGAGGCGCTTGTCGGCGGCCTCCTCGCCGTCCTCGAAATTGATCGAGTTGATGATCGGCTTGCCGCCATAGAGCTGCATCGCGGCTTCGAGCACCGGGTATTCGGTCGAATCGATGACGAGCGGGGCGTTGATCGCGCCGCGCATGCGGCTGACGATCTCGTTCATCTCGGCCAATTCGTCGCGCCCGACAAAGGCGGTGCAGAGGTCGAGCGTGTGCGAGCCTTCCTTGACCTGCTCGCGGCCCATCTCGACGCAGCCGTCCCAGTCGCCCGCTTCCTGCAACCGGCGGAAGGCGCGCGAACCGTTGGCATTGCAGCGCTCGCCGATCGACAGGTAGGCGTTCTCCTGGCGCAGCGGCACTTGGCCATAGAGCGAGGCAACCGACGGGGTCCATTGGACGCTACGCGGTTTCGGCAGTGGCCGCGGCCGGTCGCGGCCGACGCGCCGCAGCATCTCGTCGAGCGCGGCGATATGCGCCGCCTCGGTGCCGCAGCAGCCGCCGATGATGCCGACCCCGTCCTCGATGACGAAGCGTTCGAGCCATTGCGCGAGTTCGCGCGGGCTAAGCGGGTAATGGGTGCGGCCGGCGATCAGCTCCGGCAGCCCGGCGTTCGGTTGCACCGAGATCGGACCCGGCCAGTTGTCGCCGAGCCATTTGACGTGCTCGGCCATCTCGCGGGGGCCCGTGGCGCAGTTGAGGCCGACGATCGGCACGTCGAGCGCGTGGATGATCGTCGCCGCCGCGGCGATATCGGCGCCGACCAGCAAGGTCCCGGTGGTTTCGACCGTCACGCTGACGAGGATCGGGATGTCCCTGCCGGCCTCGGCGCAGGCGCGCTTGGCGCCGTTGACCGCCGCCTTGATTTGCAGTGGATCCTGGCAGGTCTCGATCGCGATCGCGTCGCTGCCGCCGGCGACGAGCCCGGCGCATTGCAGCGCCAACGCGTCCTCCAGCTCCTGATAGGCGATGTGCCCGAGCGACGGCAGCCGCGTCCCCGGGCCGAGCGAGCCGAGGACAAAGCGCGTCCGCCCGTCATGCGCGAACTCGGCGATCGCCTCCTGGGCCAATTCGGCGGCGCGCTTGTTGAGGTCGAACGCCTTGTCGGCGATGCCGAACTCGCCGAGCGTCACCGGCGAGCCGCCGAAGCTGTTGGTCTGCAACGCCTCGCAGCCGGCTTCGAGATAGCTGCGATGGATCGCGCGGATCAGGTCGGGCCGGCTCTCGTTGAGGATCTCGGTGCAGTTCTCATGCCCCTGGAAATCCTCCTCGACGTCGAGGTTGGCGGCCTGCACCCGCGTCCCCATCGCGCCGTCGCACAACAGCACCCGGTCTTTCAGGTAGTCGAGGAGATGAGTCATCATCGGCAGGCGCCGTGCAAAACCCCTCTCCCGCATTGCGGGAGAGGGAGGGGCCCGTCGCGCAGCGACGGGAGGGTGA
>DASYUS010000149.1:0-3451 GCA_036000945.1 Allostellaceae bacterium | reverse complement strand
ATATTGTGAATGAACGTTCACTCGCGAGGGTCCAGCGGTGAGTACGCAATTCAGTCTGTTGGGCGCGCGGCGCTTTCTGCCGCTGTTTGCGGTGCAGACCCTGCTCGGGTTCGAGGACAATCTGTTCAAGAACGCCTTCGTCATGCTGGTCACCTACGGCACGACGATCAGCAGCGCCCTCGACCCGGCGACCGTCGGCGCCGTTGCCGGCGGCGCGCTGATCGCGCCGTTCTTCCTATTCTCGGCGCTCGCCGGCGAACTGGCCGACCGCTTCGAACGCGCGCGGCTCTTGCAGATCCTCAAGGCGGCCGAGCTGTTGACCGTGTTCGCCGCGATCACGGCGCTGTTGGTCGGCAGCCTGCCGCTGTGCCTCTTGGCGCTGTTCGCGCTAGGTGCGCAGGCAACGTTTTCGAGCCCGGTGCGCTACGCGCTCCTGCCGCAGCATCTCGCGGCGGACGAGCTGGTCGCCGGCAATGCGCTGCTCGAAGGCGGCACGTTCCTGTCGATCCTCTTGGGCATGATCGCCGGCAATTTCGCGGTGGCGATCGACTATGGGACCGAGGCGGCGAGCCTCCTGCTCGTCCTGTGCGCCGTTACCGGGCTGGGGGCGAGCCTGTTCGTGCCGCATGCTCCGGCGCCCTCCCCGGGTCTGCGGCTCAGCCGCAACCCGGTCGCGGCGACCGCGGCGATCCTGCGCCAAGCCGCGACGCGGCGCGACGTCAAGCTGTCGATCCTCGGCGCGTCGTGGTTCTGGCTCGTCGGCGCCGTCTTCCTGTCGCAGATCCCGGCCTTCGCCAAGCAGACGCTCGGCGCCGACAGCGGCGTCGTGACGCTGTTTTTTTCCGCCTTCTCGATCGGTGTCGCGATCGGGTCGGTGTTGTGCGGCCGGCTGATGGGCGGCGAGGTCAGCGCCCGCTATGTGCCGCTGGCTGCACTCGGCATGGCCGTCTTCTCGCTCGACCTCGCCTTGGCGAGCGAGGGCGCGATCCCGGCGGGTTCGGCGGAATTGCTCGGCATTCTCGATTTCCTGTCGCGTCCGGTCGGCATCCGCATCTTCGTCGACCTGACGGCGATCGCAATCTGCGGCGGCGTCTTTATCGTGCCCCTCTACGCGATCATCCAGCGGCGCAGCGAGGAGGCAGCGCGCGCCCGCACGATCGCGGCGATGAACATCATGAACGCGCTCTACATGACCGCCGCCGCGGTGGTGACCGCGCTGCTGCTCATGGCCGGCCTGCATACCCCCGATCTCTATCTCGTGCTCGCAGTCATGAACGCGGGGGTCGCGCTGTGGATCTGCCGGCTCCTGCCGCAGGACACGCTGCGCATGCTGGCGCGCATCCTGCTGCGCCTCGCCTACCGCGTCGAGCTGCGCGGCCTCGAGCACGTCGCCGCCGCCGGCGACCGCGCCGTCATCGTGCCGAACCACGTCTCCTATCTCGACGGACCGCTGATCGCCGCGTTCCTCCCCGGCTATCCGATGTTCGCGATCGACACGGCGCAGGCCGCCCGCTGGTGGGTCAAGCCGCTCTTGGCCGGGGCCGACATCTTCCCGATGGACCCGGCCCGGCCGATGGCGACGAAGTCGCTGGTGAAGGCGGTGCAGGCCGGAAGGCAATGCGTGATCTTCCCCGAGGGAAGGCTCAACGTCACCGGCGGGGCGCTGATGAAAATCTACGACGGGCCGGCGCTGATCGCCGACAAGGGCGATGCGGCGGTGCTGCCGGTGCGGATCGACGGGGCCGAGTTCACGCCGTTCTCGCGGCTCGCCGCACGCACTGGCGGCCGGCTGCGGCGACACTGGTTTCCCCGCCTGACGATCACCGTCGATGAGCCGCGCCGCCTGCCGATCCCGCAAGAACTGCGCGGCCGCGCCCGGCGGCACCGCGCCGGGATGCTTCTCTACGACGCGATGTCGGCGATGATGGCCCGCCGCCCGGCGCCGCCCGACCTGTTCGGCGCGCTGTTGACCGCGCGCCGGGCGCATGGCGGCAAGCATCCGATCCTGACCGACCCGACGGCGGGGCCGCTCGGCTACGACCGCGCCGTCGCCGCGAGCCTCGTGCTCGGCCGGCACCTCGCCCGCAAGGCCGCGCCGGGCGAGGCGGTCGGGCTGATGATCCCCAACTCGATCGGCGCCGCGGTCGCGTTTCTGGCATTGCAAGCAACCGGCCGGGTGCCAGCGATGCTGAACCACACGGCCGGGATCGACGCCGTCTTGTCGGCCTGCCGCACGGCGCGGGTGCGCACCGTCGTGTCGTCGCGGCGCTTTATCGAGCTGGCTAAGCTCGACGCGTTCGCCGCGCAGCTCGCCGCTTCGGTCGACATCGTCTGGCTCGAAGACCTCCGCGGTCAGCTCGGGCTCGGCGACAAGCTCTATGGGCTCGTCGCGCCGCGCATCGCCGCCTGGCGGCATCGCCGGGCTGGGATTCTGCCCGGCGACCCGGCGGTGATCCTCTTCACCTCGGGCTCCGAGGGGGCGCCGAAGGGCGTCGTCTTGAGCCATGCCAACCTTCTGGCGAATTGCCGCCAGCTCGCCGCGCGGGTCGATTTCAGCCCGGCAGACCAGGTGCTCAACGTCCTGCCGCTGTTCCACAGCTTCGGGCTGACCGGCGGGTTTCTGCTGCCGTTGCTGTCGGGGGTGCGGATCTTCCTCTACCCCTCGCCCTTGCATTACCGGATCGTGCCGGAGCTGGCCTACGGCATCGGCGCCACCCTGCTGTTCGGCACCGACACCTTTCTCGCCGGCTATGCCCGGGTCGCCAACCCTTACGATTTCTATGCCCTGCGCTATGTCTTCGCCGGTGCCGAGCCGGTGCGCGAGGAGACGCGCCGGGTGTGGGGGGAGCGCTTCGGCAAGCGCATCCTCGAAGGCTACGGGGTCACCGAGTGCTCGCCGGTCATCGCGGTCAACACGGCGATGCATTTCAAGGCCGGCACGGTGGGCCGGCTGCTGCCGCTGATCGAGCACCGTCTCGATCCGGTCGAGGGCATCGAGGACGGCGGGCGCCTCATGTTGCGTGGCCCCAATGTGATGGAGGGCTACCTGCGGGCCGATCAGCCGGGCGTCCTGATGCCGCCCGAAGACGGCTGGCACGACACCGGCGACATCGTGCGGATCGACGACGAGGGCTTTGTCACGATCGCCGGCCGCGCCAAGCGCTTCGCCAAGATTGCCGGTGAGATGGTCTCGCTCGGCGTCGCCGAGCAGATCGCGACCGCCGCCTATCCGCAATATCGCCATGCCGTGGTCGCGCTGCCCGACTCACGCCGCGGCGAACGGCTCGTCCTCCTCAGCGAGGCGCCCGAGGTCCGGCGCGACGCGCTGATCGCGGCGGCGCACCAGGCCGGCCTGCCGGAGCTGGCGATCCCGCGCGACATCCTCCCAGTGGCGGCATTGCCGCTGCTCGGTTCGGGCAAGACCGACTACCCGGCGGTGCTCCGGCTCGCT
>DASYUS010000148.1:0-6011 GCA_036000945.1 Allostellaceae bacterium | reverse complement strand
TCGCCGCGGCGAACGCCTCGGCGCTCGGCAGCATGAAGCGCAGCTTCGGGTGCGGCGCCGACAAATCGGCCTGCAGGTCGACGAACTGCGCGCCGGGAACGTGGCCCTGCTCGAAATCCTCGATGCCTGGCTTCGCCACGTAGCCGACATTGTCGGCGTTCGGGATCAGGTGGACCGTGCAGTCGAAGACGCGCAGATCCGGGTCGCCGAGCCGGGCGGCCAGCGCCGCGGTCTCGATGAGGAACTCGGGATGGGCAAAGCCCTGGCTTGCTGCGCTCATATCGCCCTCCGCCGTTGTCGCGACCGTGCTACCCCGCGCAGCGCACTCGTGGCAAGCGCGCCGTGCTAGGATCGCACCTCCGGAGAGCTGTCGGAGCGAGGGGACCATGGCAAGCCGCATCAACCGGGCGATCGAGTTGTTGGCCCAGGATCAGGCGATCTACTACGTCGGTCCCCATAGCGGCCATGTCCTCAATCGTGCGCAGGGCCGCGCCGACGCCTTGACTTGGGCCGATTACATCAACGTCGGGATGGAGCACGGGTCCTTCGACATGGCCGGGCTCGCCGAATACATGCAGGGCCTCGTCGAGGGCGGCCCGACGCGCTCGGGCCACCGCGCCCCGGCGGTCATCGTCGAGGCGCCGGTCAACGGCACCGACGAGGCCAATGTGCGCCACAACGCCTGGCAGTTCCGCCAGATCCTCGGGCGCGGCGTGCATGGCGTCTTGCTGTGCCAGGCCGAGACGGCCGGAGCGGTGCGGGCCTTTGTCGAAAGCTGCCGCTACCCGCATCACCCTGAGGGCGTCGATCTGGCGCTGCCGTCGCCGCTCGCCCGGATGCGCGGCGAGAGTGGGACACCGCGGCCGCCGGCCCTCGGCGTCGGCACGCGCGGCCGCGGCTCGGAGTCGACGGCCGCGCCGATCTGGGGGATATCCGAGGCCGAGTACCGCGAGCGCTGCGACCCGTGGCCCCTCAACCCCAAGGGCGAACTGCTGCTCGGCATCAAGCTCGAAAGCCCGGAGGGGGTCGCGCGGTGCGACGAAATCCTCGCGACCCCCGGTCTCGGCTTCGCCGAGATGGGGCCGGGCGATCTGTCGCTCGCGCTCGGCTACCGCGAGATGCCGCGCGACAACTACCCGCCGGAGATGCGCGAGGCGCGCGAGCGCGTCTTCGCCGCCTGCCGCAAGAACGGCGTCGCCTTTCTCGAAATCGGCACGCCGGCCAACATCGCGGCCAAACTCGACGAGGGCGTGCGGGTCATCGCCGGCCACAGCGAGGAGGCCGCCCGCATCGGCCGCGCCCGCCAGCGGCGGGCGATGCCGGTGTAATAGCGCTCGGGGCTGGCAGAAGCGGGTAATGCGCAAGACCCCCACCCCGACCCTCCCCCGCTGGCGGGGGAGGGAGGCCGCCGCGACAGCGGCGGACGGGTGGGGGTACGGCGGCGTCTACGCAGACTATCGGCGCCGCCTCAGACGCAATACGTGCGCAACGGGGGAAAACCGTTGAAGCCGACCGAGGCGTAGCTCGCCGTATAGGCGCCGGCCGACAGGATCTCGACCTTGTCGCCGACTTCGAGATCGAGCGGCAGCCGGTATTCGGTGCGCTCATAAAGGATGTCGGCACTGTCGCAGGTCGGCCCGGCGATGATCACCGGCCCCGACGGCCCGCCCCGCCCCGGCACCTGGATGCGGTAGCGGATGCACTCGCCCATCGTCTCGGCGAGCCCGTTGAACTTGCCGACGTCGAGATAGACCCAGCGCTTGCCGCCGCCGTCGCCCTTGTCGGCAATGAGGATGACCTCGCTCTGGATGAGGCCGGCGTCGCCAACGAGCGAGCGCCCGGGCTCGACGATGATCTCGGGCACATGGTTGCCGAAATGCCGGGTCAAGGCGTCGGTGACGGCCTGCGCGTACTGCCCGATCGAGGCGACCGTGCCGCGGTACTGCGCCGGGAAGCCGCCGCCGATATTGACCATCCGCAGGTTGATGTCGGCTTCGGCGAGGAGCGTGAACATCTGAGCCACCGCGCCGATCGCCCGGTCCCATTGTCCCAGATCGGTCTGCTGCGAGCCGACGTGGAACGACACGCCGTAGGGGTCGAGGCCGAGCCCACGGGCCTCGGCGAGCAGCTTGACGGCGAGCTCCGGGGTGCAGCCGAATTTGCGCGACAGCGGCCAGTCCGCCCCCTCGCACGACACCAGGATGCGGCAGAAGACGCGGGCGCCCGGCGCCTGGCGCGCCAGCTTGGCCAGCTCGGCTTCGCTGTCGAAGGCAAAGAGCCGCACCCCCGCCTCATAGGCGAAGGCGATGTCCTTCTCCTTCTTGATCGTGTTGCCGAACGAGAGGCGCGCGGGGGTGGCGCCGTTGCCGAGGCAAAGCGCGATCTCGGCCGGGCTCGCGACATCGAAATTCGAGCCCTTCTTTGCCAGCATCGCGACGATCTCGGGCGCCGGGTTCGCCTTCACCGCGTAATAGACGCTGGCGATCGACAGGTACCGGCACAGCACATCGTAAGCCTCGCCGATCAGGTCGAGATCGACGACGAGGCACGGCGTCTCGGGCGAATTGTCGGACAGGAAACGCGCGATCTTGTTGTTGTTCATGGCCGGACTACCTTGCGAAAAGCGGCTGAGCGCTGCCGGGTCTGCGAAGGACATCGGCGACGCCAATGGCCTCCTGCCCTCGGCAGAAAGCTGCCCTCGAACGCATCGAGGACAGGGCAAAGCATCCACGGGCGCGACCGGAGGCCGCGCGAGGGAGCTTCTCGACTAGCTCAGACTGCTTGGATCGCTGATCCGGCCGCCGCGCCCGCGCCGGCGGGTGCCGCGCAGAACGGCCTCAGGGCAGGGCGCAACGGCCCATACCGGGATTGCAACCATATCGACCTCCCTCTCGGGACCGGCGAAGACGCCGGGCAACCAAAAAGGACGCGTTACGTCGTTGCATAACCACCATGGGCCATAGGCACGTGCGAGTGCGTCAACGCGCCGATAGATACGCGCATCCACTACGATTGCAAGGGGGAATCCGGGGCTGCTATTTGAGTCCCCTCACGGCGCACTCAGCAGCGGGATGGTGCCGAGGCGGGCGCCGGTCGCGAGGTCGATGACGACAAGCTGGCGGTTGCCGTCCGGGAGCACGATATCAAGGACGAGGCGGTCGCCGCCGAGGCTCATCGCTTCGATCCGCCCGCCGGCCGGCAGGGCGATCGGCGCGGCGGCAAAGGGGGGCGAAGGTGTCCCGGTCGGTCCGCGGCGCGACAGCCGGTCGGCGATCGCGACGATGAGGAGGGCCAGGCCGGCGACGATCATCACCGCCATGACCCCAACCAGGATCTTCAGGGCGCGCACCCGGTCAGCCCCGATGTCGGTAACGGAAAGCGCAGAACATGCGCGCTGAACTCGCGGTGGCGACGCCGACGCCGGGACGGCGGATCGAATGCACGATCGCCGCGGAGGACGCCGGCACCCGCCTCGATCGCGCGCTGCAACGGCGTTTGCCGCAATTGTCGCGCAGCCGCTTGAAGCAGCTGATCCTCGACGGGCACGTTGCCGGCGGCGGCAAGGTGATGCGCGACCCGGCCCAGCGTGCGAGCGCCGGCGCCCGCATCGTCGTCATGCTGCCCGAGCCGGACGCGGCGAGCCCGCTGGCCCAGCCGATCCCGCTCGCCATCCGCTTCGAGGACGCGCACCTGATCGTCATCGACAAGCCGGCCGGCATGGTGGTTCACCCGGCCCCGGGCAACCCAGAGGGCACCCTCGTCAATGCGCTCCTCGCGCATTGCGGGCCGAGCCTCTCCGGGATCGGCGGCGTGCGCCGGCCGGGCATCGTCCACCGCCTCGACAAGGACACCAGCGGCCTCCTCGTCGCCGCCAAGACCGAGGCGGCGCATCATGCGCTGTCGCGCGATTTCGCCGGGCGCCGCGTGGAGCGCGCCTACAGCGCCATCGTCTGGGGCGTGCCGGTGCCGGCTGCCGGCGAGATCGCCGGCAATATCGGCCGCAGCCCCGCGAACCGCAAGAAGATGGCGGTGGTCGGCGAGGGCCGCGGCAAGCCGGCCATCACTCGCTACCGCGTCGAGCGGCGGTTTGCCGATCACGCAGCTTTGATCGAGTGCCGATTGCTGACCGGGCGCACTCACCAGATCCGCGTGCATCTCGCGCATATCGGCCATCCGCTGATCGGCGACCCGGTCTATGGCACGCGCGCCGGACGCGCGGTCACCCGCAGCGGCCCGACCGGTGCGGAAATTGCCCGGTTCCCGCGGCAAGCCTTGCATGCGCGGCTGCTCGGCTTCACCCATCCGCTGACCGGCGAGCGGCTCAGTTTCGACAGCCCCTTGCCGGCAGACATGGCAGGGTTGCTCGCTACCTTAGAGCTACTTTAAACTGGACAAATCCTGACCATATTGATAAGGCTTTCGGGCGGGGGCCGATCGTGCCGTGGATCGCTCGCCCGCTTCTGGCGTTCGCCACAGCACGGCATCCATCGGAGCAACATCGATCTAATGGCCACGCTTTCGGTCCCGTCCCTGTCCGGCGAGGGCAACCTCACCCGCTATCTCCAGGAAATCCGCAAGTTTCCGATGCTGGAGCCGGACGAAGAATACATGCTCGCCAAGCGCTGGAAGGAGCAGGAAGACCCCGAGGCGGCGCATCGCCTCGTCACCAGCCATCTTCGCCTCGTTGCCAAGATCGCGATGGGCTACCGCGGCTACGGGCTGCCGCTCTCGGAGCTGATCTCCGAGGGCAATGTCGGCATGATGCAGGCGGTTAAGCGCTTCGACCCCGATCGCGGCTTCCGCCTCGCGACCTACGCGATGTGGTGGATCCGCGCGGCGATCCAGGAATACATCCTGCACTCCTGGTCGCTCGTCAAAATGGGCACCACCGCGGCGCAGAAAAAGCTGTTCTTCAACCTGCGCAAGCTGAAGGGCCAGCTGCAGGCGATGGAGGAGGGCGACCTCTCGCCCGAGAACCTGCGCAAGATCGCCACCGAGCTCGACGTGCCTGAGGCCGACGTTGTCAGCATGAACCGCCGGCTTGCCAGCCCCGACCATTCGCTGAACGCGCCCTTGCGCAGCGACAGCGAGGGCGAGTGGCAGGATTGGCTGGTCGACGAGAGCGAGAGCCAGGAGACGATGCTCGGCGAGCGCCAGGAATTGGGGCTGCGCCGTGACCTCCTCGAAAAGGCGATGACCCACCTCAACGAGCGCGAGCGCCACATCCTCACCGAGCGGCGCCTCAAGGACAACCCGACGACGCTCGAAGACCTGTCGCAGCAATACAACATCTCGCGCGAGCGGGTGCGCCAGATCGAGGTCCGCGCCTTCGAAAAGCTGCAAAAGGCCATCAAGGCCGCCGCGATCGAGCGCCGGCTGGTGACGCACTGAGCCAAATCAGGTCCCTGCGCATACAGGGACCCATCCATGAGCTTTGGTCATGGGAGTAGCATGGGGTCCCTGCCTGCGCAGGGACCTTCAGGTTCATCACGACGGGTCGAGCTCGGTATCCCAGTAGAGATAGTCGCGCCAGCTTTCGTGCAGGTAGTTGGGCGGGAAGGCGCGGCCATTCTGCTGCAGCATGTAGGTCGTCGGCTGGACCGGCCGGGTGCGCGGATAGAGCCCGCTCTGCTGCGGCAGGCGGTTGCCCTTCAGGAGGTTGCAGCCGCCGCAGGCGGTGACGACGTTGGTCCACACCGTGGTGCCGCCGCGCGAGCGCGGGATGACGTGGTCGAAGGTCAATTCGTGCGAGGGCCGCGGCCGCCCGCAATACTGGCACGAAAAACGGTCGCGCAGGAAGACGTTGAACCGGGTGAAGGCCGGATGGCGCTCGGCCTGGACGTATTCCTTCAGCGCGATAACGCTCGGCAGCCGCATCTCGACGGTCGGGCTGCGCACATAGGCGTCGTAATGGTCGACGATGTAGACGCGGTCGAGAAACACCGCCTTCACCGCGTCCTGCCACGACCATAAGGACAGCGGGAAATAGCTGAGCGGGCGGAAATCCGCGT
>DASYUS010000147.1:0-14543 GCA_036000945.1 Allostellaceae bacterium | reverse complement strand
GGTGTTCCGTTCGCGTCGTTGACGATCTCGCTTTCGCGATAGACCTGTCGGATTTCGCCGTCCGGACGGGTGATGCGGTATTCGAACGGCCGCGGTGTGATCCCTTGCGCAATCAAGCTGCGGGTCTCCAACACCTTTGGCCGGTCCTCGGGAAGCACCATTGCCAGGAAGTTTTCGGTCGAGGGGACGAAAGTCGCCGGGGAGACGCCAAAGATGCGATAGGTCTCAGCCGACCATTCCGCCTCGTCGGTCTTCAGGTTGCGGATATCGCTGCCCATCTGCGCCAGTCGCTGCGCCCGGTTGAGCTGTTCCTGGCGGTGGGCAAGCGCCTGTTGCGTCGCCTTCAAGGCGGTGATGTCAAGGCTGACCCCGGCGACACTGCCATCGCTCATGTGGCGTTCGCTGAGCAAAAGCCAGCGCCCATTCGGCAGCTGGATCTCGACTTCCGTGCTGGCCGCGCGGTGCCGCGCCATCACCTCGGCAAACCATTCCTCCTCGTGGCCCTTGGCCCCGGGGTAGTAGCCTCGCCGAATGCGCTCGCGCAAAAAGTCCTCGTAGGGTGCTCCGGGCCGCAGGGTCGTCTCGAAGTCGGGGTAAAAATTGCGGTATTGCTGGTTGAATAAAACAAACCGGTCATCTGGATCGGTAATCACAAAGCCGGCGGAGATGCTCTCGATTGCGTCCCGCAGTCTCGCATCGGCCGCCTCCGCGCGACGCTGCGCCTCAACCATGGCCGTTTCGTCGGTCGCCGTCCCGCGATAACCGGCAAAGCTGCCATCCTCGTCGAACACCGGCTTGCCGCTGGCCGAGACGAACATCCGCGCACCGCCCGGCGAGCTGATCTCGTAGCGGAAGTTGCGGAAGGGCCGCCGCGCATCCAGGTCGGCCTTGTGGTGCGCCCACAATTCGTCGGTCTCAAGGTCGCCGCCGGCGGCTTCCCAGCGCGTTCTGCCGATCACCGACTGCGGGCGGATCGGCAAACTTTCGGCGCGCTCACCGAACAGCCGGTTGAACCGGTGCTCGCGGTCGGTCTCCCACATCCAGTCGCCGCTCACCTCGGCGATGTCCTGGAAGCGGTGCTCGCTTACCGCCAACGCCGTCTGCGCGGCTTTCAAGGCGGTGATGTCGACCCGCAAGCCAGCCGTCCAGCCATTCGATAGGCGCCGCTTGGTGCTGAGTACCCAGCGACCGTCCGACAGTTTCTGTTCGATTGCGGCCAGGGCGGTGCGATGGTCGCGAAGCCGCGCCGCGATCCATTGCTCTTCCCCACCTGGGAGCACCTGGTAATGTCCCAGCGCAATCCCGCTGCGCAAGATGTCTTCATAGCGCGCGCCGACCGTCACGTAGTCTGACCTGCCGGGGAACAGGTTGCGGTAGGCCTCGTTGCACATGACGAGGCGATCCTCGCCGTCATAAATCGAGAAGCCTTCGGGGATCGTCTCGATGCCGTCACGCAGGATGGTCTCAGCTTCCTGCGCCGCCTTCACGGCGGTAATGTCGACCCGGAAGCCGACGACCCAGCCATTGGCGAGGCGGTGCTTCGTTACCAGAACCCAGCGGCCGTCGGCCAAACGCTGCTCGATCGTGCCGACCGGCTCGCGCTGGCGCCGCACCCGTTCGGCGATCCATTCCTCTTCGCGACCTATCGCATCCGGAAAGCGGCCGTGCGCCGTGCCCAAGCGCAAGATCTCTGCAAAGGTCATTCCAGGGACGAGATCGGCGGCGGTCTCGGGGTAGAAGTTGCGATAACTTTCGTTGCACATGACCAGGCGATCCTGGTCGTCGTAAAGCACGAAACCCTGCGCCATCGTTTCGAGGCCGTCGCGCAGCATGGTCTCCGCCTCGCGGCTGCGCCGGCGGTCGCTTTCAGCGGTATGCAGCGCTGTGGCGACTGCATCGACCTCCGGCAGGCCGGTCGGCGGCGGAACCGGCAATTCCTCGCGCTCGGCCACGGCGGCGACGCGGAGCAACGACTGGATTGGAGCGGCGATGCCACGTGCCGCCCAAATCGCCGCAAGCGAGCCCAACGCGAGCAAGATGGCGCCGATCGCCAGTTCCCTGGCCGTCGCCTCAACAAACGGCTGGGTCAATTCGCTGCGCGGAACCCCAATCGCCACCGACCAGCCGGATTGCGCAGCATGACTGAAGGCGGTCAGCAGCTCGATGCCTTCAAGCGAGGTCGTCTGCAAAACCCCCGCAGCCGCAGATCGCAATGGGCCGATCAGGGTTGCAGCTGCTTGTTGCCCGACAAACCGGTCGCCGTTAGGCACCCGCGCGACGTTGACACCGTTGCGGTCGAATATCGACACCACCCAGGTCTCCGGAAGACGCTGGCGCCGGATGACCTCGTCGAACATGGCGAGGCGCGGACCGGTCGACAGCACCATCGAGAGGGCATAGCGAAGCGATCCGTTGGTGTCGCGAACCGGCACATCGATCGCGATGACCTGGCGCGCCCCTACCGCGCCCTGATAGAGGTTCGAAACGGCCGGTCGGTTGGTGGCGAACACCTGCCGCACCGAGTCGACATTGGGGCGGACCGGCAGGGGCGCATCGCGCGGCAGGATCGTGTTTACGAATTGCTGTCCGTTTTCTTTGAGGAGGACGATGTTGGTGCCCGGGAACTGTCGGGCCGCGGCGACCTCGGCCTCCTGGCGAAATGTCTCCAAGTCGCCTCGCTGCAAGGCGGATGACGTCGCCAGCGCCTCAAGGGTGGCGATCGGCGCGTGCAATTCGGCATCGACCAGCAGCGCCATGCTGCGCGCCAGCGCGAGGGTGCGCTCCCCACTGGCCGCGATACCCCCGCGATACTCGGAATACTGACGCCATAGGTTAAAGCCGAGCAGCGGGAGGACGCTGACGACAACAAGCAGAACCAGCCGATAGCGCAACCTCAATCCCCGGCGCGCAGTGGCGTGGGAGTTGGCCGCGCCGGCTACATCGCGTATCGCACCATCCGACATGATGGTGAACCTCCCAACCGCTCTAACCTCTCCAGCGGTTTTGGAGCCCGCATTTTACGCAGATTAGGTTGATAATCCGTAAAACTGAGGGAAATATTTGATAAAACTGCCATTGGGAACATCCGCGCCAAAATTAGCCGAACCCAAAGGTGAACGCCCCCGAGTCAATGGTATTAAGCATCCAAAAAAATTACGACCTTCAATATTGCTGTCGTCTCTTGGAAATTTTACTCAAAATTCGTATTGTGCTGTCAATTCTTGCACCTTAAAGTAGAAACTCCAAATTTTGATTCAAACAAATATGTTATAGATACCAGTATCGCCGTGATACCGCATCCGGAGACTCACGAAGAACCGCGGCTCCCATTGGCGCTACGGTAAACATCATATCCTTGACCGATGACCTTAAGTATAATCGCCATGTCGAACCAGCGTCCGTCTTTCTTTCGGCCAGTTGGCCATTACGCAGCATTTATCAGCGCCACGTGAATTGCCGGCGAGATAATCTGTGAAAAAATGGTGAAAAATGCGGTTCCCGTCGGGCATGCGGGACCGGAACGGGAGTGCAGATGGCTAGGGCGATCCCTTGTGCGGCGGGATTCCACCGCGCTGAGCAAGCCAAACCTGCGCCTCGAAAAACCTGCCGTCGACGAATGCCGGCGCTCAGTCCCCGATGAATTGTACCGCGATCCCCGTCGCGGCAATGCTCGGATGCTCGAACGCCCACCTGAACTGCGCGGTCTCGCCCGGCATCAGTTGTTCGACCGGTGGGTCGATGACCTCGGAACCAACGTCGCTTTGACTGCCGTCGCGCAAGGTCAAGCGCAATCGCGGCACAGGTCGCGGCATCAGAGTTTTGTTGACGATATCGCCGGTGATGACGAGAGAATCAGCGGTGCGAGTCATCACCGAGCTTATCTGGAGCCCATGGCCAGGCGACTCTGCCAGATGGAGCCTTTCAAGCGCCGCTCCACCGGAAGGCCACATCGTTATGATCCTGTCGCCGGCGATGATCACAACGATCACCAAGGCGGCGCCAAGCATGACGGCGCCGAGAGCGGCTAACTTGGTCCGGCGCTGGCGACCGGCCGCCGGCAGCTCGGCCACGAGCGCCGCGTTCTCCTCATTCGTGCGCTCAGCCGGGAGGCCTGGGACTCGCGTCCCCGGCCCAGCGCCCGCCCGTGATGCACCAGTCCGAGGCATCGGACGGCCGACCGAAGCGGCGCCGTCTTCTTTGGCCGCTGTCGCAACTTCAGCCAGTGTCGCCTGAATTGCCGCTCCCTCGGGCGAATACTGCCACAGGTGGAGACAACTGGGGCAGCGGACCGAACACTCCGCCTCCGCACCCGGCGCGGTATCAGGGGCGAGGTAGCGTATCTGACACGCCGGGCAGGTGACGATCATCAAGGCCTCATCCGGCGTCGGTCGGAAACCGCGGGGTGCGGGTTAGCCTTTTGGCGAGCCGACAGCCGATTGATTAGCGGCGCAATTCTCCCAGATTTGCCGAAGCTTGTCGATGCGTCCGGAGCATCCGTTGAGGGCGAGCGCGATGCGCCGCCGGCGGCGGGGCCGCTGCGTCGGCGGGCGGCGTTACGGGGCGCCTGCGGCTGCGCGCGTGTCCTCCCCGATTTGTTGATTTCGAAGCAAGCATTGTCTCACGGCCTGGAGCAGGTCACCTTCGTGACCATCGTCCGGCATGCCGTCGCTGCCATCGAGAAAGGCGAGCGGTACCCCGCCATCTGTCAGCAGAATTGGCAGATCTGGTTCGAGTTCGCGTAAATTGAATATCGTCTCCATCTCATCGACTTCCGACATCTTCATGTCGACGATGACCAAGTTCGGCAGATGCTGCCGGTATTCCTCAATGCTCCGCTTGCCATGAGCGGCGGCAGCGATGGTTATCCCAAACCCGCTGAGTTGCTCTTGGAACGGGATCCGGTGGAGTGGACGATCGTCGATGACGAGGATGTGCGGCATGGTCGTTCTCTTTCTCTCTCTCGGATTGCGTCTGTAGTCCCGTGAAAATCGCGTCTCAGTCGATGATCTGCGAACGCCGATGGTACCTTGGCCTCAAGGCGGAAAGCAGTGTGCCGGTTGCTGCGCCCGCCGCACTCCCTCCCGAGTGATAACGGGTCTGATGAGGTCGGCGGCATCGCGAGCCGCGTGGGCCATGATGATCAGCGAGACCCCGCCCCACACCAGGTCGATTCCGACCAGAAGGCCCATCGTCCACGCCACGGTTCCTGTCGCGCCGGCGATGATGATCGCGGCGAGAACCACATCCAAGGCGCCGCTGATCATGATCCACAGCCACCCCGGGGTCGCCTCGAGGCGAAGCTGGAGCGCCAGCATCATGAGCAGAATTCCATCCACATTGAAAAAGGCGATCAGCACATAGCTTAGCGTCGGCGAACCTTGCCACGGGTTCCATAGGAGGACGCCGCCGGCGAGCATTGCGGCGACGGCCGAGAGCAGCGACCACCCAAACCCTGGCGCCTGCTGCGTTTCGAAGGCCGAGAGGAGGCCGGTGGCGCCGCCGATCAGGAACAGCCAACCCAGCACGATCGTGGCGGCGTGCGCGGTCAGCAGCGGCGAGATGATGATGGCGGTCAGCCCGAGGAGGATCAGGATGATCCCTTCGGCCTGGAACAGGCGCCAATGATCGGAGATCGATTTTTCGAAGAGGGCGGCGGAGTCTACCGCGCTGATTGACTGATCGATCGACATCGTGGGGTTTCCCGAAATGGAATTGCGAGGCAGGTTGACGTGCGTTGGCATCTATTCGACCAGGCGACCGCCGGTCAGGCTCACATCGCGGACACCGGTCCCGGCGCAATTGTTGTTGAAGGTCGAGGCGCCGGTGAACTTGATTGTCCAGGCGATCAGCTGCGTACATTGCGCACCGCCGGTCGGGCTGTTGCCCGCATAGCTGACGGCTTCACCGGGAAAGTAGATCGCGCCGACGATGTTTTGCGTGGCTCCGCCGATCAGTGAATTGGTCACCTTGAGGTCGGTGCAGGCACGGTCCTGGTAGATCGCTATACCGGATAACGCTCCGGAAGTCGGGGCCGTCAGGGTGACAAGTGCACCGCCGTCGATTTTGGTGGTTGCGCAGTCCCGGCTTGGGTTGCTCGTGGTCAGCATGATTGTTGTGCCGTTTGTCGCCGTCAGCCGCGATCCGCCGCCGATACTCAGAAGACCGCCGTCGATGATGAACGTACCGGCGCCGAGCGTCAGCGACGAATTGCCGGTCAGGGCTATGCCGTTGCAGAACACATGGGTGCCCGACAAGCCGACGTTCTTCGTGGCGCTGCTTCCGCCGGTGAGCTTGTAGTTGGTCGAGTCACAGCCGGAATACGGTGGGATCACGGCATTGAGGAAGGGATCGATCATGGGATCGACCTTGGTAAAGGTGCCGTGCACCGTCGTCAGCCCAGCCGGGCTTTCGTCACCGACGAAGTAAGCCGCCGCTGCGTGGATCGTTGCCCCTCCGTTCATCGTCAACGCAACCGGCGATGGCGAATTGACATAAAGCGAGCAGCCCGGGAAATCGAGCGCTGTGGAACCGGAGGTGATGACGGTTTCTACGGTTGGGCCATTGTCCGGATCGAGCGCGACGACGCAGGCCGGGCCGGCCTTGTTGGTGTCGGCGAGTGCGACGGCGCGGGCGGAGATGGTGGGACTGGTCGACAAGAACAGCCCCGACAGCAGCGTCTTTTGCGGCTGCGCGATGATCACCTCAACCGCCGGGCTGCTCTGGTAATTACCCGATTTTGGCGGGTAGTTGACGGTCACCGTCGTACCGCCGCTGGCGTTCTTGAACCCGAAGCTGGCGCTGACGCTCTTCGCTTCGGTCGTCAAGGCCGCCGTCGGGGCATGCGCTGCGAGCGCAGAGGCCGCGGTCGAGGCTGCCGCGTCGGCGGCGCCCTGCATTCTGCGCTGCGTCAGATACCAGTTCGCGCCTTCGCTGCCGAGGGCGGCGAAGCCGGCGATTCCCGAAAGGGATACCGCGAGGAGAACGGCCGTCGCTCCACCGCGATCACCGCGAAAGCGCGCGAGACTTTGTGCAGCCGACCTCAACAATCGGTCACCAGACAGTTTGGTCGACGACGGCAGATGGTTCTTTGGAAAGAGCTTCATCGGATCATCCCATCAGGCTGGGTAGCAAGCTTGTGCTCTCAGGGTCACGGAGAACGACATGAAGGGGATGGTCAGGGCGAGCGGGTAGCTCGCCGAGACCTGGTTGCCGCAAGGCTGGGCGCTAACGGAATAGATCGAGGTATCAAAACCGGCGCCGGTCAAGCTGGCGGCATAGGTTTGAAGGAGGCTCGTCGTGCCACACCGCGTCGCGTCGATGCTGGCACAGCGGGCCGCTTGCGCGACCGATTCATCCAGTGCGTTTTGCCGCCACATCAGCTGTCCGACGGCAATTATCCCGAAGAGGAACGTGATCAACGGCATCGAGATGAGTGCCATTTCGACAGCGGCAGCGCCGTGCGTATTGCCGGCAAGACCGCGGATGACGGCGCGAGCGCGCCGTGATCCCAGCGATGCGTGCTTTCTCACGTTCATCTCGTCACCTAGCGGATACGGATGACCGACTGGGCGGTCAGCACCGGCGAATCGCCCAGAAAGGAATAGGGAAGTTGCGAGGTGTAGGGCGACTGGGCGTTGACGACCACGTAGTATCCCGGCGCCTCGCCACCGGCGCAGGTGCTGCTGCAGCTCGCCGCGGCGATCGAGGCGCCGGTTGGGCAGCCGCATGTCTGGCTCGGCGCCGGCGTCGCAGAAATGCCGCGGAGGGTGCTGGCCGCCGTCACCGCGCTCGCGATTTCCGCTGGCGATTTGCTGTTCCAGGGGTGGTTTGCCGCGTACAGGGCACCGGCCTGCGCTGCCTGCTGCGTCTTGATGTATTGACTGAGGGCGAGGCCCAAATCGGCCACCGGCACCAGCAGCATCAACAAGACGGGCACGCCGATGGCAAATTCTATCGCGGCGGTGCCGGCTTTGGCGCGGGCCAGGCGCCCGAGCGACCGCCGATGCCATATTCCGCCGCACTTTATCGCACACCTGCGGAGCCTGGCGCGGCGAGTGTTGATTGCTGAGAAGATTGCCATGGAGAACCCGCCTTGTTCCCAGAGGTCGAAACTGGTTGCGGGTTCGACGGTACGCCCTTACCGGCAGGCGTAAAATTCGGTTATGTACGCTTTAGGGGAACTACGTATAGAGGGGAAACTACATGTAAAATACTGAACACCTTTAATGTAGCGATGGAAGGCGCTGCCGACGCCATGTGCTTTTGCCTTGATGCCGTCTCTGTTCCCTCGAAAAAGCCCTCCAGCCCAAGTGCGCCGCTGCAGCCTAGGCGTCGTTGTCAGGCCACAGCCAGGGGCCGGCATGGAGCCGGATGAGCCCAGGGCATCAGGTCGTCGAGGCGGTTCTGCGGGTGGCCGTTGACGATCCGTGCCTGCCGCTGGTGAGCTTGCGCAACGGCGCGCCGCGGCCGGCGCCAAATGCGATAATGCAGGATGTCGCTTTTGGCGCCACCCGGTCTGGCGCGAACGCCGAAGCCCTTTCACCTCGCTATCCCAAGCATCGCCTCCGCCGCACCAACTGGCGCCAAGCTATCAACCGATCGCTTTGTGATCTTGCCTTGCATCACGTCCCCCTTGCCCGGTACCGTCTTCCGCGTGTCAAGGTCGCGACCCCTTCCGGGCGTCACCGGGGTATCACGCGAAATCGGGACCGCGACGGCGTATGCCGGAACCTGGCGGATAGACGCCGAGGAGAACGGAGTGTCTTAGCGGCACCCGGCGGCGCGCAGCGGTGCCTGACGACTGAGGATGCAGGATTTTGATTCCGCCATTCGCAGGTTCGACTCCTGCCGCCCCAGCCAGGCTTTTCCCTGGCAGCGAACGGATCGCGGTGCTCGTCTCGCTCGCCGCCGCGCTCATCCTGTGCGCCATCGTTCCGGTCCGTGGACAGACCGTTATGGCCGGCGCTCGGCCACTAGCGGAGGCAAAGTTCGACCAGGAACGGCTGCCGAGCGCCGGCGAGCATGCAACGCTGCTGCGGGTCGTGCATCCCGGGCGGTTCGCCATCAAGGCCGAGAGCCCGACCGGCACGGCACTGCAGCTGGTCGACATGCTGGCCGGCCCCTCCGACCTTGCCGGCGACGCGGGGACCGCTGACGGCCGGATCGACCAGCTGCTCGATGTCGGCACCTACAAGCTGCGGCTGTTCGGCGGCGATGGTGCGCAAGGCGAGACACGCCTTTCGGTGGTGCCGTTCCGCGAGCGCGGGCCGCCTGCGGCGGCGCCGCCGGCGACCGCCGAGGCGGTGACGACCGATCTCGCCGATCTGCAGCAGCGCTCCTGGCATCTGAATGTCGCCGCCCCCGGCCGGGTGCGGATCGAGGCCGCCGGCCGCAGCCTGCGCGATCTTCGCCTGTGGCGCGACGGCTCCGATCTCGTGCCGTTCGAAGCGACGGTGCGCATGGTCGAGCCGGTGCGCGGCCACCCCTTGACCGACCTCTTGCTCGACGGCCCGATCGAGGCTGGCCGCTACCTCGTCACCGCGTACGGCGGCCCGGCCCTGACCTGGGCCGACGGCGGCACCGGCCAGCCGCTTTATCTGCGGATCGGCAGCTCGCCGGCCCTGGCGGACGGCTGGGCGAAGGACCGGATCGGCCCGTTCGGCAGCCGGGTCTACGACCTCGGCGCGCGCGAGACGAGCCTGCGGCTCGACCTCGCGGACCCGGCCCCGGTGCAACTGAGCGTGCGCGATGGCGGCCGCTCAGTGGGGCAGGCGGCGATCGCCAGGAACAGCCGCGAGCCGTACGCGACGATCTCGTTCCCGATCGCCGAAACCGGCATCACGCGGCTGGTCCAGGTCACCGGGTCGCAGGACCAGGAGTTCGCGCTGCGCAGCTTCCACCTGACCGGATCGCGCAGCCTGGTCAGCACTGGCACATGGTGGGTTGCGGCCGAGACCGTCGGGGCCGGCGGCGACGAACTGCCGGCGACCGTCCTCCTGCTTCGGCAAGACCCGGCGGCGGGCATTGTTCCGGTTGCCGGGTCGGCGCCGCGTATCGGCCGCGGCCAGGCGTGGCGCGGGCGGTTCAACCTGCGGGGGGCAAGCTCGCTTCTCTTCGAGGCGACCGACGGCGGGCCGGTCGCCATCCACACCGAGGGCCCCGGCGTGACGGCGTCGGTCGCCACGGTCGGGGGCCAGCAGTTTGCCCGCCGGAGCGACGGCACTACGCCGGCGGAATGGGATCTCGCCGCCGGCTGGTATGTGCTGCGGCTGCAGCCGATCGACGGCGCGTCGGGGCCGCTCGACCTGACGATCGGCCCGCCGGGGCTGATCCCGGACCGGCCGAGCGCGCCGCAGCCGCCGGCCCCGGTTATCGCCTTCGGAACGCAGACGGTGCTGACCGGGCAGCGGTTGAGCCTGGTCGGCGGCGACGGCCCCGGGGTCGCGCTATCGCTGTCGGCGCGCGAATTGCCGATCGATCTGGCGGCCGCGCCGCTTGCGGTGACGCTGGCGGCGCGGCAGGCGCTGGAGCTGCCGGTGCGGCTGCCGACAACCGGGAATCTGGCCGCGAGCGTCGTCGGCGAGGGCGGCACCGCGGTCGAGTTGCGCGACCCGCGCGAGGTGGCGGGCAAACTGGTCGGCACCGCCTGGGCCGCAGCCTCGGACAAGCCCCGCACCGTCGTTCTCGCCTGGCACAAGCCGGTCGCAGCGGCCGGCGCGCCGCCGCCGGCCACGCCACCGCCGCAAACGGCGCTCGATGTCGGCCGGCCGCAGTTCTTCGACCTGGAGCGCGACGAGCGGCGCAGCTTTGTCTTTGCGGCCGGGCAGGGCGGGCTCTACCGGGTCGAGACGCTCGGCCGGCTGAAGACCGAGGGGTGGATCGGCACCCCGTTCATCGCCGAGATCGATCATCAGGCGGGAAACGGCCGCGGCCAGAACATGCTGCTGCAGAGCTATCTGCGCGCCGGCCGCTATCGCGTCACCGTCGCCGCCAAGGATTCCGCCGGGCGCGCCGGGGTTCTCGCCAATCCGGCGCCGCTCATCGACGGCGCGACGCTGGTGCCGGGCGGTGGCGTCCGCGCGGCGATGCCGGCGGGCAGCGGCGCCGCCTTTCCGATTGAGATCGCCGAGCGGGGGAACTATCGCCTCGACCTCGTTGGGCTCGATCGGGCCTTCACCGCCCGGCTCGAGGATAAAGAAGGCTGGCCGATCCTGCCGGCCGGCGACATGTCGAGCCTCGAGCGGACACTGTCGCCCGGCCGCTACCGGATCCTGGTCATGCCGCTGGCGGTCGACGCCCGGGTCAGCGCCCGCCTGGCGCGCGTCGTGCCCGAGCCTGTCCTGGAAGGGCACGGACCGCACCCGCTCGCCTTCGACTCCAAGCAGCGTTTCCAGTGGCGAGAGCCGGCGGGGCGCGACGATCCGCGCGCCCCCGACCAGTGGGAATTCGCCCTCGACGGGCCGGCCCGCGTGACGATCGACATCAGCGACGGCATGGTCGCCGAATTGCGGCGCACCGACGCGCCGTCCGGCGATGCAGCGGTGGCGCGGCTCGTCTACAAGAGCGGCTTTGCCGGCGAGCTGCCGGCCGGACGCTACCGGATCGAGGCGGCGAGCCTCGGGCGCAACGACCGGCTCGATTATACGATCTCGCTGAAGAGCGACGAGTTGCAGCCCGGGCGGCCGCGCTCGGTCACCTTGCCGGCTTCGGTGCCGTTGGCGATCGCCCGCGACCGCGTCGTCAGCCTGACCAGCTTCGGCAATGTCGATGTCAAGGCGGTGCTGCGCGATGGCGAGGGTCGCGTCATCGGCCGCTACGACGATCGCGTCGACGATTGGAACATCGCCGTCTCGCGCCATCTCCCGGCCGGGCATTACGTGCTCGACCTCTCGAAGGTGGCGCCGCCGCCGAAGAAAGAAGCCCGCTCCGAGGGCGGGGAGAGCGGTGAACAGACGGACCGCGATGCAGAGCAGCAGACCCGGGAGAGCCAGGATTCCGAGCAGCAGGACGCCGAATCGGCGGACCGGCCTGAGGAAGACGAGTCGGCGGAGGCGGCTTCCGAGGCGCCCAAGGAGCATGTCGAGCTGCGCCTGATACTGCCGCCGGAGAGGGCGACGGTCGACGCCTCGGCGTCCGGCGCGGTGACGTTAAGGGCGGCAGAGGTCCACCGGCTGGCGCTGCCGCAGGTGGCCGCCGGCGAGCTGATGGTCGCCGCCGCCGCATCGTCGGCCGAACTGACCCTGTCGCTCGAGCGCCGTGAGCCCGATGGGCTCTGGCACAGCGTCGCGCTCGATCAAGGATTGGCGCCGGCGGTTGCGTTGCCGGCCGACGGCGACGCGGCCCGGCCGTGGCGCGTCTCGCTGTGGACCGTCGACGGCGGGGCCGAGCCGGCGATCTTCGCGTTTCGCCGCGTCGCCGCCCCGGCGCAGCCGGTCGGCGCGGCCGCGCTCGCGCCACTGGCGCTGGAGGGAGTCGCGGCGCGCCTGAGCACGGCGCTCGTCGCGGCGCCGGCGGCTGGCCTCCTGCGGCTGGGCGGCGACACCACCGGTATCCTCGCCGGGTCGGCCGCGGGTGAGGCGTTGCGGCCGGTCGAGGGCGGGGTCGTCGTGCCGCAATCGGACCGAGTCTGGCTCCTGGCGCGCGGCCGCGAGACGGCGAAACTGGATCTGGCGGCGCTGGTGCCGACGGCGCAGCCGATCGCGCTGTCATTGCCGGAAGGCGGCGTCGCGACGTTGCCGGCAGTGCCGACCGGGGCCGGCAAGCTGCGTTTCTGGCTGGCGAAATCGGGGTTCGGCCAGCCGGCGGTGGCCGCCGGCCGCGGCATGGGCGTCGCCCCCGGCACTGCCTTTGCGATTGCCGGACCGGGCGCGGTCAAAGCGTGGAACGCCGGTGGTGGCGACGGCCTGCGGCTGCGCCTCGAGACCGGCGAATTGCACCTTTTGCCCGAGCAGCGGATCGACGCGGCGTTTTCCGCGACGATCCCCCCTCACAGCGCGGTGCCGGTGCGCCTGCGCGCCGGCGGCAAGCGGCTGCGGCTGGATTTGCCGGCCGGCGCAGCGGCGGTCGCCGGCTGGCGGAATGCCGAAGCCGTGACGGCGTGGACCGGCGGCACGCCGGCGAGCTGGACGCTCGACGGCGGGTGGGAAGAGGTGCTGCTGGCAAACCCCGGCGCGACCCCGCGGCCGATGGCGCTGAGCGTCGGAGCGCTCGCCGGGGCGCCCACCGCGCTGCGGCCGGGCGCCGCCGAAAAGCGCTTCTTCGGCGCCGCCGGAACGCTGTCGCTGCCGGTCGAGGCGCGTCCGGGGCAGCGTCTCGGCGTCGCCGGCGCCGCGGCGACGATGATCGGTGCCGATGGCCGGGTGCGCGACGGCGCGGTGATCCCGCTCTCCGGTCCCGGACGAGTGACGCTGCGCCACCCGCCTGGCCTCGTCGCCGCGTGGATCGAGGGGGATGGCGTTTCGCCCTGGCCAATGGCGGCGCCGCGGGCGGTGACGCCGCCGGCCCAGCTGGCGCTCGCGGGCGAGACGATGACCCTGTCGCTGTCCGCCGCGACCCCGGCGCTGCTGCACGCGCGCACGACGGCGCCGGTGATCCTTATCCTGCGCCGCAACGGCGCCGAGGAGGCGCCGGTGATGTTCCCGGCGGGCGCCGAGTTTCATCGCTACCTGGCGCCGGGACCGGTGCAATTGCGGCTGGTTTCGCCGCATGACGGGCCGCTTGCCGGCTCGCTCGAACTCGACACGACGCCGGTGACCCCGGCCGGCGAAGGCCTCGGCGAGGCGGTCGCGGTGGCCCCCGGCGGGACCGCACTGTTCGCCTTCGATGTCGCCCGGGACGCCGCCGTCGGGGTCGGCGTCCGGGCCGATCCGGATCGCGTGGCGGTGCGTCTGCTCGGCGAGGATGGTGCGCCGCTCGGCACGGGGGTGGCGATGCTGCGCCGGCTGCGCCGCGGCCATTACCTGATCGAGGCGCGGATGCCGGCCGACGCCGAGACCGCCCTGGTGCAGCCGGTGGTGGTCGGGATCGCGCCGCGCCCGAGCGGCCCGCCCGCCGAGGTGGTGCGAAAATACCTCGAACTGGTCGGCATGGTGCCGGCGAATACGCGCTGAGGACGGGGAGAGGCGGACGATGCGCGTTCGAGTGATCGGCCTCGCCGCGGCGCTCTTCGCAGCCATTGCCGCCCCGCCTCCGGCGAGCCTCGCCGCGTCGACGACCCCCGCGCTTGACCGCCTGCAGCGCGCCGACGGCGTGCAGATCGTCCCGGAGCGGTTCCTGCGCCGTTGGGACCCGGTGACCGTCTTCTTCGACCGCGATATCGGCCCGGCCGGCGGCGGCCCGGAGGATCAGCCGCAGACCTACGCGACAATCGCACCGGCGCCGGCGGGTGCCTGGCAATGGCTCGGGCCGCGTGTGCTGCAGTTCCGCCCGGCCGAGCCGTGGCAGCCGCTGCGCCGCGGCCATTACCTGATCGAGGCGCGGATGCCGGCCGACGCCGAGACCGCCCTGGTGCAGCCGGTGGTGGTCGGGATCGCGCCGCGCCCGAG
>DASYUS010000146.1:0-6171 GCA_036000945.1 Allostellaceae bacterium | reverse complement strand
CCGGGATGTTGGTCGGCCCCGGGTTCATGAAGAAATGCGTGCCGTGCGCCATCGTCTCACCTGTAGAGCGGAAGGCGCGCAGCATAGTCGCTCGCGCCGGGATGACAATTGCCAGGTCGTCGCGCCGCAGGACGATCGCATTTGAAGCCCTCCGCCTCGATGGGGGAGGGCGTTGCGTTGCGATCGCCCGGTGTCGCGCCGTCAGCGCGCGGCGACGAGGTCGTCGATCAGCGCATTGAGGCGGGGCGCGAGGCGGGCATAGCCGGCCTCGCTGAAATGCAGGAGGTCGGGGGACATCTCCCGGCTAAGCCGGCCGTCGGGATCCAGCAGCACGCCGCCGAGATCGGCGTAGACGATCGTGCGGTCGTCGCCGCAATGCTGGATCAGCCGGTTGACCGCAACGGTGTCGCGGCGCAGGCGCGCTTCGGGCGACTCGGCGCGCGGCCATAAGCCGAGCAGCAGGATGCGGGTCCTTGGCAGGCGCTGGCGCAAATAGAAGAGATCGGCGCGGATGCCTTCGGCCACCTCCTCCGGTGCTCGGCCATGACCGAGATCGTTGGTGCCGATCAGCAGCACGGCGACCCGCGGCGCCGGCCCGGCGAGGTTGCCGTGCTGCATCCGCCACAGGAGATGCTCGGTGCGGTCGCCGCTGACCCCGGCATTGAGCACGCCGCGCGGCACCATCTTGTCGCGCCAAACCTGCGGGGCGTCATGGGGAAACCGCTCGGTCAGCGAGTCGCCGAGCAGCAGCACGCGATGGGGCCGGGTCTTCACCGCTTCGTTGATCTGCTCGAACCGGTGAACCGGCCAGCGCGCCTCGCGCGGCTCGGGCGCGGCGATCTGGGCTGCAGTGAAAGGAGCGCAGCGCAACACCGTTTGCGCCATGAGCGGCTGCGGCGCGAACAGCATCGCGGCGCATGCCGCGACCCACAGGGCAGGGAGAGCCATACCGCGCTGTTATCCTGGCGCCGCCGAAGATGACATCGCTCCGTTGAGCGCCGAGATCTCGAAATCGGCGAAATAGATGCCGTAGAGCGGTGTTCGCCGCAGCGTATTCAAGGCGTCGGCAGGCGACTCGACGATCGGCTCGCGATCGTTGAACGACGTGTTCAGCAACAGGGGGATGCCGGTCATCGCGTGCCATTGCGTCAGCAGCGCATGCAGCCCGGGGGTCAGCTCGCGATGCACGGTCTGGACGCGGGCCGTGCCGTCGAGATGGACGACGGCCGGGATGCGGTCGCGCACCGCCTCGCGCACCGGGACGGCGATCGACATGTAGGGCGATTTGAGGTCCGGGTCGCAGTCGAACCATTCGCTGACGTGCTCGGCCAGGACCATCGGCGCAAACGGGCGAAACCACTCCCGGTGCTTGATCTGCGCGTTTATCCTGTCTTTCATCCCCGGCACTGTCGGGTCGGCGATAATGCTGCGGTGGCCCAGCGCCCGGCGGCCGGATTCGGCCGAACCGGAAAACAACCCGATGACTTCTCCCGACCGCAGCAATGCGAGGACCTCCGAGGCGGTCGCCTCCTTTATCGGGACTTGCGCCGAGCGGCACGCGCCCGCAACCTCCAGGCGGCTGTATTCTCTGCCCAGGGCAAACGGGGCAAACCCGCCCGCCGCCATGGTGCTCCTCGCCCTGAAATGCGTGTGGCGCACCAGCTGCGCCGCGCCGATGCTGATCCCCCCGTCATAGGGCGCCGGCGGCATGTAGATCTCGCGAAGCTTGGGAAACCAATCGCGAAGTTTCCGGCGATCTGGCAGTTCAGAAACGTGCCCCCGGCAACGCACAGATTGCCGGTTTCGTCGCGTGCGATGAACCGCTCGAGATATTGCCGAATGCGGGTTTCCGTCAGCGCCTGCAGCGAGGCCGCCACGTCGTACCGGTCCTGCTCGCCGTGGATCGACGATTTCACGCGCCCGAAGAAGGCCTCCAAACCCGGTGCATCGGCGGGTGAGGGATGCCCCGGCAGCCAGATCCAGCGTTCGCTGAGCGCCTCTCGGTACCGCGTTGGGTCGCCCAGGCTGGCCATCGCCATCACGGTGCCCTCGGCGCCTTCCGGCAGCCCGAGAATGTCGAAAGTTACGCGGTGCCAGCCGAACCCGAACGAGAAATCCCGCTGCTGGTAGAGCGGGACGCAGTCGAGACCGTCGCAACGATACACCCCGCCAAAGATGCCGTGGCTTCTGATGTCCTCCTCGGCCCGTATCAGGTTTCTTTGGGTGTCCGCCAACACGAAATCGTGTCCACCGCCATCCAATGTCACCGCGATCGCCGACGAAAACCCGGACGAAAAAAAGCTGTTGGCCGCATGCGATGCGTGGTGCCCGCAGATGAAGATTTCGACATCTTTCCTCAACACATGGCGGATGAAGCGGCTGATGGCTTCTGTCTTATTCGACAGCGGAAACTGGCCCATCTGCTCGCACCACCAGCGATCAGCATAGGGCATGTCGAGCGCGCGGGCGGCTGCCTCGATGCCGATGTCCTGGGATTTCAGTTGCGCCACCTTCTTGAAGAAGGGGCAAACCGCATAAGTCGCCTGTTCCACGGCAATGCAGAAGAAATCTTCGACTTTTTCAGGGAACAGCTCGCAGAACGTCAGTATTGGGTTGATAAACTCGTAGCGACGCCGGGTAAACCGCTCCGATTCCACATGCTTAACGGCGCCATCGTCATAAATGCAGAAACTCGAATCGTGCCACGGGTCGTTAAAGGCGAGCACGGCGGGGGAGCGGGTCATGAAGTGTCCTAGCAATCGTCAGCGGCTGCCGATGCTCCGCCTGTGGCGCGCGATTTTCCCTTCATCGCCCCGCGGCGCAACTAAATTCGGTCGCGGTATACCGCCGGTAGCTTGCGCCTGTGCGCTTCCGCTCACGGGGCGCCCGCTCTATGCTCACTGCAACAATCGCTCGCGATGCGGAGGACCCGGAGATGACGATACAGGACGCGACAGCGCGCTGGCCGAACTGGCGGGAAGACGATTTCATCATCCGGGATTACGTCTTCACCAGCGGTGAGAGGCTGCCGGAGCTCAAGCTGCATTACCGCACGATGGGCGTCCCGCAGCGCGACGCCGCCGGCAAGATCGTCAACGGCCTCCTGCTGTTGCAGGGCAATACCGGCACCGGCGCCAATTGGCTGCGCCCGACGCTCGCCGACGAGCTGTTCGGCCCGGGCCAGCCGCTCGACGCCCGGCATTACTTCATCATCATGCAGGACGCGATCGGCCGCGGCGGCTCGTCGAAGCCGTCCGACGGCTTGCGCGGCAACTTCCCCCATTACCGCTATCGCGACATGGTCGATAGCGGCTATCGCCTCATCACCGAGGGCCTCGGCGTCGGCCATCTGCGCCTCGTCATCGGCAGCTCGATGGGCGGCATGCACGCCTGGCTGTGGGCCGAGATGTATCCCGACCTGATGGACGGGGTCATTCCGCTGTCGTGCCAGCCGGTCGAGATCAGCGGCCGCAACTGGCTCGGCCGCCGCGCCGCCGCCGAGGCGATCCGCCACGACCCGGACTGGAACGGCGGCTTCTACGACAAGAACCCGCGCCACTACATCTACGCCGCCGCCGGCAATTTCGGCACCGAGAGCCCGACCCGCATCCAGGAGATGGCGCCGACCCTCGCCGCCGCCGACGCTCTCTACGAGAAGCGCCTCGCCGACGCCGCCAAGGGCGACGCCAACGATTCGCTGTGGGCGATCGAGGCGATCCGCGACTACAACCCCGAGCCCGATCTCGACAAGATCAAGGCCAGGGTGATGCTGATCAACGACGCCGAGGATCACGCCAACCCGCCCGAACTCGGCACCGTCGAGCGCGCGATGAAGCGGGTGAAACACGGCCGCTACGTGCTGATCCCGGCCGGCCCCAACACGCACGGCCATTTCAGCCATTACTATGCCGAGCTGTGGAAGCCGTACCTCATCGAGTTCCTCGCGACGCTCGGCCCGGCCCAGGCGGCAGCCGCGGAATGACCGAGAGGCTGAGCTTCAAGGCGAGCGACGGCCTCTCCCTCGCCTACGACATCGACGACTTCACCGACCCGTGGCGGAAGGCGCCGATGCTCCTTCTGCTGCACGCGGCGATGGGCAGCGCGCGGCGCTATTTCGCCTGGGTCCCGCACCTCGCGCGACACTGGCGGGTGGTACGGCTCGATCTGCGCGGCCACGGCCGCTCGGCGGTGCCGCCACCTGACCAGCCGCTCGCGCTCGACCGGCTGGTCGACGACGTCGCCGAGTTCATGGACCATCTCGGCGTTGCCAGCGCGCATGTCGTCGGCAACTCGGCCGGCGGCTATCTCGGCCAGCAGCTGGCGATGACCCGGCCGGAGCGGGTGCGCAGCCTGATGCTGTTCGGCTCGACCCCGGGCCTCAAGAACAGCCAGGCGCCGAGCTGGATCCCGCAGATCCAGGCAAAGGGGCTGCGCGGCTTTCTCGCCGAGACGATCCGCGACCGCCTCGCCGCCGACGCCGATCCCGGCCTCGTCGATTGGTTTCTCGACGAGGCGGCGAAGAACGACCCGGCCTATATCGGCAAATTCGTGCTCTTGATGGCGAGCTACGACTGGAGCGGCGAGGTCGAGCGCATCGGCTGCCCGACCCTCGTCGTCATACCCGGCGGCGAGACCGTCGGCTCGGTCGCCAATTACGAGCCGTTCCGCCGGCTCGGCGACGTCGAATTCCGGGTGTATGCCGGCTTGCCGCACAACATCTGCGATGCGGTCCCCGACCGCTGCGCCGCCGACGTGCGCGACTTTCTGCGCCGCCGCTTCGGCGAGGGGTGAGGACGGGCGCGGCAGGGCAGTCCTAGCGCGGCAGGCGAGCGGCGCGTTCCAGGACGCGGCGGATGCGCTCGGCCGGAAAGCCGAGCTGAACCAGGGCGACGCCGCGGTCGAACGCCTCGTCGTAGCGCTCGATCAGGCCGTCGCGGAAGCGGAAACGGCTGATGCCCCCGAAGGCGACGGGTCGGCCGGCGCTCTCGGTGAGGCGCGAGGTGTAGCTGAAGCGGAAGCGGGCGTAACCGGTCGCGCCGTCGCTCACCGGGTCGATCCATTCCCACCGGTAATCGCCGCCGGTATCGTGAAAGTGCTGCAGCATTTCGGCGATCGCCGCGCCGCCCCGGTGGGCGCCGAAGAAACCGTCGTCGTAGACGCCGTCGGCGGTGAACATCGCCGCTAAACCCGCGCCGTCATTGGCGGCGACCGCGGCGGCAAACCGCGACAACAGCTCGGCGAACGGGCTCGAATTGTCTGCTAGCATGCGCCCTCGCAACACTGCCAAGATTCGTCATACCGGCGAAGGCCGGTATCCACGGCAGAAGTGGACCCCGGCATTCGCCGGGGTGACGAGAAGGGAATACCGCGAATTTCGTCGCCGCGCTCCAGGCAATGACATCGGAGAGGAACCGGGCCATGAAAATAACCGCCGCTGTCGTTCCGGCGCGCTCGGCGCCGTTCGAGGTGCAACCCCTGGATCTGGCCGGGCCGCAGGATGACGAGGTGCTGGTGCGGATCATCGCCTCGGGCATGTGCCACACCGATCTGCATGCGCGCGACGGCTATTTCCCCAACCTGCCCTACCCGATCGTTTGCGGCCACGAGGGGGCCGGTATTGTCGAGGAGGTCGGCGCCGCCGTCACCGACCTGGCGCCCGGCGACCATGTCGTTATCTCGTTCCCGTGGTGCGGCGACTGCGAGCCGTGCCGCGCCGGCCGGACATCGTATTGCGTCCACGGCCGCGCCCTCAAATCGAGCGGGCGGCGGGCCGACGGCTCGACCCCGATGAGCCGCGACGGGGCGCCGGTCTATTCCTGCTTCTTCCAACAATCCTCGTTCGCGACATTCGCAGTGGCGCCGGCGAAGGACGTCGTGAAGGTTCGCCGCGACGCTCCCCTGGAGCTGCTCGGGCCGCTCGGCTGCGGCTTGCAGACCGGCGCCGGCGCCGTGCTCAACGTCATGCGGCCGCAGGCGGGCCAGGGGATCGCGATCTACGGCGTCGGCGGCGTCGGGCTCGCCGGACTGATGGCGGCGAAGATCGCTGGCTGCGACCCGATCATCGCGGTCGATCGGCTGCCCAACCGCCTCGCGCTGGCGCGCGAGCTCGGTGCCACCCATGCGCTCGAAAGCAGGGGAGCCGAAACGCTTGCCGAGGTCGGCGAGATCACC
>DASYUS010000145.1:0-1559 GCA_036000945.1 Allostellaceae bacterium | reverse complement strand
CGAGCGGCGGTGTCGTCGGCGCGCGGAGCGCGTCGCCGGCTCCGGGGAAGACATAGTCGCGAAAGCCGAGATAGGTGAAGTTGTCGGAATCGAGCCAGCGCAGAAACGCGACGCTTTCGGCGATCTCGTCGGGCGGCAGCGGCGGCGGGTGCGCGGCCGCCTCGTCGGCGATCGTCTGCAGGGTACGGCGCATCTCGTGCCAATCGGCCACCGCGGCGCGGACATCGGCGAGCACCGCCGCGAGCCGAGCGGCGAGCGCCTCACGCTCGGTCGGGTCCGGCTCGCGCGTCACCGCGATCTGCATCCAGGATTCGCGAAGGCCTCCGGCCGGCGGGTCCAGCGCGACGAGAGACCCCGCGGCGTCGCGACTGACGTTAAGGATCGGGTGGATGACGAGGCGCGTCTCGCGCCCGCTCGCGTCGATCGCAGCGGTCACCGAATCGACAAGAAACGGCATGTCGTCGTTGATGATCTCGACGATCGTGTGCGGCGACGACCAGCCGTCCCTGATGCCGGCGGGATTATAGACGCGCAGTTTGGCGCTGCCGCGCGGGCGCAAGGTCGCAAAGCGCCACAGCGCAAGCGCCGCACCGCACAGATCGGCCGGGCTGCGCAGGGCGATGTCGCTCGGCGGCGCGTGCTCGTAAAGATCGGCGATAAAGCGGGGCAGCAACGCCCGCTCCGCGGCTTCACCCTGCGTTTCGGCCAGAATTTGCGCCTCGCCGACAAGGGCCGCCTTGGTCGCGTCGATCGGGTCGGTCACGGTTTCATCCCCTCCGGAGACTTTGCACCGAAATCGTCATTCCGGGGCGCGGCTGAAGGCTGCGAGCCCGGAACCCATATTCCAGAGGCCGGTGTTCATGGGTTCCGGGCTCGCCGCTCCGCGGCGCCCCGGAATGACAGCCTGTTTTGGCCTTTCCCTGCAAAGCCCCATCCCGACGGCTGAGACTCGTATCTCCGCAGCGACGGAGCAAGCGGTTTCCGGCAGGCCTGTGGCGGCGATTGTGCTGGCGGGGCGCACCGACAGGCTGGAATTTTTGCTGCCGTTTTGCCAATCATGGTTGCGTCGGCACTTTCGCTCGAACGATGCGCGAACCCCGTTGAAGCGTCTCCTGTCCATCCTGCGCCGCGGCGTCATCTATTGGCTGCCGCTGGCGCTGTTGCTGGCGACGGCGTTGGCGCACCTCGTCGTCCCCGAGGAGTTCGACCAGCTCTCCTCGCTTGTCGCCTTTGACGTGTACCAGCGCCTGGAGCCGCGCGATGCGGCGGTGGATGCGCCGGTGCTGATCGTCGACATCGACGAACCCAGCCTGAAGCGGGTCGGCCAGTGGCCGTGGCCGCGCTCGACGCTGGCCCAGCTTGTCGACAGGCTGCGCGAGGCCGGCGCCGCGGTCATCGCCTTCGACGTGCTGTTCAGCGAGGCCGACCGCACCTCGCCCCAGATGCTGATGTCGCTATTGACCGATCGGGGCGCCAGCGTGGACGAGGCGAAGCGGCTGCTCGCGGCGATGCAGGATCCCGACACCCAGTTCGCCAAGGCGGTCGCCGCCGCGCCGGTC
>DASYUS010000144.1:0-8627 GCA_036000945.1 Allostellaceae bacterium | reverse complement strand
CGATCTGGTGCCCACCGGTGATCGTCAGCAGGTTGGCGCCGTTCGCCCGGTCGGCCTGATAAGCGCGGTCGATCGTGGCGCCCCAGTTGGGGGCGCAGCCGATCATCGTCGCGGTCAGCACCCGGCCGACATAGCCGTCCCTGATCAGGTCGCGTGCGTAATTGATCGCCGGCGACATCTGGCCTTGCAGCCCGACCGCGTGGCGAATGCCGCGCTCCTTTGCCGCCTCCAGCAGCCGCGCCGCCTCGCTGCTGTCGCGCCCGAGCGGCCATTCGCAATAGACATGCTTGCCGGCGGCGATCGCCGCCATCACCGGGCGGTAATGGTCCGGCACCTTGACGCTGACGGTGACGAGATCGACATCGGGATGCCGCGCCAGTTGCTCCGGGTCCGCGAAGGCCAACGGCACCCCGTAATGTCGCGCTGCCGCGTCGGCCGTTTCCTGCCGTGTCGTGCAGACGGCGCTGATCTCGAATTGCGGCAGCGCCCGCAGCGCCGGAACATGGGCGATCGAGGCAAAGCCGCGGCTGGCGCTCGCCCCGACGATGCCGACCCTGATCCTGTCGCTTCTCGCTGCCATCGATGCCTCCTTCAGAAATGCGGCCGGGGCCGGTTGGCGCATGTTAAACTGCACCCGGTCATGACGAGGAGTGAACAGATGGACCAGGCGGCGTTCGAGAACGAATTGAAGGCGCGAGGCTATGCCGAGGTGGTCGATCGCCGGATGGCGGCGAACGCCGTCAACGCCGAGCACGCGCATGAATTCGACGCCCGGCTGCTGATCCTCGAAGGGGCGATGACGATCGCCGCCGAGGGCAACGAGCGAACCTATCGCGCCGGTGACACATTCTCGATGACGGCCGGCTGCCGCCACGCCGAGCAAGCCGGACCCGAGGGGGCGCGCTATCTGGCCGGCCGGCGCTACCCGGCGGCGGCATAGTCTTCGGGACGGGCCTTGGTCCGCAGGCCTGTCATCTCTGCGACTGGCCGCTAAACCCCGAGATAGCGGTGCTGCAGCTGGGGCGCGGCGGCGAGCTCGGCGGAATTGCCTTGCCACACGGCGCGGCCGCGTTCGAGGATCGTGTGGCGGTCGGCGAGTTTGAGCAGCGGCGCGATGTTCTTGTCGACCACCAGGATCGCCTGACCGGCCTCCTTAAGCGCCGCCAGCGCCTGCCAGATCTCGGCGCGGATGCGCGGCGCGAGGCCTTCGGTTGCCTCGTCGAGGATGAGCAGGCGCGGGTTCGTCATCAGCGCGCGGCCGATCGCCAGCATCTGCTGCTCGCCGCCCGACAGCAGCGCGCCGAGCTGCCGTTGGCGCTCGCCCAAGGCCGGGAAGAGCGCGAGCACCGCGGCGAGGTCCCAGCGGCCACGACTTGCGGCGGTTGCGACCAGGTTCTCGCGCACCGTCAGGTTCGGGAAGATCTGCCGCCCCTCGGGCACCAGCCCGAGGCCGAGCCGGGCGATGCGGTGCGGCGGCATGTGGTGGATCGGCGTACCGTCGAGGCGCACGCTGCCGCCCTGGGGGCGCAGGATCCCCATCACCGCCGACAGCGTCGTCGTCTTGCCCATGCCGTTGCGGCCGAGCAGGGTCACCACCTCGCCGGCCCCGACCCGCAAATCGACGCCGAACAGCACGCGGCCGTCGTCATAGCCGGCTTCAAGGTTGTCGACTTCCAGCATCAGGCTTCGTCCTCGCCGAGGTAGGCGCGGCGCACCTCGGGATCGGCGCGGATCGCCTCGGGCCTGCCGGTCGCGATGATGCGGCCGTACACCATGACGCTGATGCGGTCGGCCAGCGCGAACACCGCGTCCATGTCGTGCTCGACCAGGACGATCGCGAGCCGCCCTCTGAGGCCGGCGAGCAGCTGGACCATCGCCGCCGAATCGGCCAGCCCCATGCCGGCGGTCGGCTCGTCGAGCAGCAAGAGGCGCGGCCATGTCGCCAAGACCATCGCCAGTTCGAGGGCGCGCCTCTCGCCGTGCGACAATGCGCCAGCCGGCACGCCGGCGCGCTCGGCAAGCCCGACATCGGCCAGGATGGCGAGAGCCGGGTCGCGCAGCCGCGCGTCGGCGGCGACCGCCCGCCAAAAGCGGAAGCTGTGGCCGGCACGCGCCTGCACCGCCAGCGCGACGTTATCCAGCGCGGTGAACTCCCGGAAGATCGAGGTGATCTGGAACGAGCGAGCGATGCCGAGCGCGGCGCGGCGCGCGGGGGCGGCGCGCGAGATGTCGAGGCCGGCGAGACGGATCGTGCCGGCATCGGCACGCAGCTCCCCGGCCAGCATCGCAATGAGCGTCGTCTTGCCGGCGCCGTTCGGGCCGATCACCGCGTGGATCTCGCCCGGCTCGACCGCGAGGGCGACCTCGCTCGCCGCGACGAGCCCGCCAAACCGTTTGGTCAGCCCGGAAGTGGCGAGCAGCGGCTCAGCCATCGGATCGGCGCGCCCCGCGGAGGAGGCCGAGCAGCCCCGACCGGGAGAACAGCACAACGAGGATCAAGAGCGGCCCGAGCAGCGCCTGCCAATGCTCGGTCCAGCGCGACAGGACGCCTTCCAGCAGGAGATACGCTGCGGCGCCGAGCACTGGGCCGAGCAGCGTGCCGAGGCCGCCGAGGATCACCATCATCATGATCTCGCCGGAGCGCGTCCAATGCATGATCGAGGGCGAGATGAACAGCGTCAGGTTGGCGAATAGCGCGCCGGCCACCCCGCAGACCGCGCCGGCGATGACGAAGGCGGCCAGCTTGTAGCGAAAGGTCGGAAAACCGAGCGCGATCATGCGCCGCTCGTTCGACCGCACGCCCTGCAACACCGCGCCGAACCGCGAGCGCACCGCGCGGCTGCCGAGGAAGAGGAACAACGCAAGAAACACGAGCACGAAATAATAGAAGACGGTCGGCTCGGCGAGGTCGACGAGGCCGGCGAAATCGCTGTGCCGGGCGATGTTGAGCCCATCGTCGCCGCCGTACTGGTGCAGGCTGACCCCGAGAAAATAGATCATCTGGCTGAACGCCAGCGTGATCATGATGAAATAGACGCCCGAGGTGCGCAGCGAGACGAAGCCGATCGCCCCGGCGACGACGGCCGCGGCGCCCAGTGCCACGGCGAAATGGACAAAGCCGTTGGCGATCCCGTGGTAGCTCAGAATGCCGACGGCATAGCCGCCGATCCCGAGATAGGCGGCATGGCCGAAGCTGACGAGACCGGCGTAGCCGAGGATGAAATCGAGGCTGAGCGCCGCGATCGCAAAGATCATCACGCGGGCGAACAGCCCGACATAGAACGGCGCATCGAGCACGGCGGCGATCGGCGGCACCAGCGCCAGCACGACCAGGCAGAGGATTGCCGCAATGCCGCGCGCCTTGAGCGCGCCGCCCCCCCGCCTCGACCCGGTCATCGGCCCGGTCACCTTCCCCGGGGCGGGAACAGGCCTTGCGGCCGGACGAACAAGACCGCCGCCATCAGGATGTAGATCAGCATCGAGGCGAGCGCCGGGCCGGCGTTGTCGGCGGCGCCGCGGCTCATCACCAGCGCCAGCAGCGGACGCAGATAGGCGCGGCCGGTCGCATCGACGAGACCGACCAGCAAGGCCGCAACAAAGGCGCCGCGGATCGAGCCGATGCCGCCGATCACGATGACGACAAAGGCCGAGATCAAGACGCTCTCGCCCATCCCCGACTCGACCGTGAAGATCGGCCCGGCCATCACCCCGGCGAGCGCCGCCAGCGCGGCGCCGAGCACGAAGACGAACGTGTAGAGCAGGGTCACGTTGACCCCGAGCGCGCCGAGCATGACGCGGTTGGATGCGCCGGCGCGGATCAGCATGCCGAGCCGGGTCCGCGCGATCAGCAAATAGAGCAGGAAGGCGACGGCGAGCCCGACAGCAATGATCGCAAGCCGGTAGATCGGATAGGGCGCGCCGGGCAACAGCTCGACCCGCCCATTGAGGAAATCCGGCACCCGCGTGTAGAGCGCCGTCGCGCCCCAGACGATGCGCACCGCCTCGTTGAAGAACAGGATGAGCCCGAACGTCGCCAATACTTGGTCGAGATGATCGCGCGTGTAGAGCGTGCGGAAAACGCTGATTTCGAGCGCCGCCCCGACGACGACCGCCGCCCCCAGCGCCGCCGCCAGCCCGAAGAGGAACGAACCCGTCGCGGCGAACGTCGCGGCCGCGACATAGGCGCCGAGCATATAGAGCGAGCCGTGCGCCAGGTTGATCACGTTCATGATGCCGAAGATCAGGGTCAGCCCGGCCGCCATCAGAAACAGCATGACGCCGAACTGCACCCCGTTCAGCACCTGGGCGACGACGGAAATCATCGCCAGGCCGCGCTCTGTCCCCGCGTCATCCCGGCGAAGGCCGGGATCCACCTCTCAGCCGCTCAACCCTTTCCATGCGCGCGCGATCGGTGGGCCAACTCGGCAGGCACGGCGGCTTGCGGCGCCATGGATCCCGGCCTTCGCCGGGATGACAATGAAGGGGCATCGGGCGAGCGAAGCTGCGGCTATTTCTTCATCTTGCATTCGCCGGCATAGGCGTCGGCGTGGTCGGCGAACACCACGTTCTGGATCTTGCGGACAAAGGCGCCGTCGGGGTCCTTGCCGATGCGCAGCAGGTAGAAATTCTGGATCGGGAAGTGGTTGGTGTTGTACTTGAATTTGCCGCGCACCGAGGGGAAGTCGGCCTTTTCGAGGGCGTCGATCAGGCCCTCCTTGTTGGCGAGGTCGCCTTTGACCGCGGCGACGGCGCGATCGATCATCGTGATCGCGTCAAAGCTTTGCGCCCCATAGAACGCCGGGTAATAGTTGTATTTTTTGCGAAAGGCGGCGACGAACTCCTTGTTGCGCGGGTTGTCGAGATCGGGCGACCAGAAGCCGACCTCGTAATTGCCGTCGGCGGCGTCGCCGATCGCCGGCAACGTCGTCTCGTCGACCGTGAAGGCCGAATAAAGCGGGATCTTCTCGCGCAGCCCCGACTGCGCGTATTGCTTGACGAATTGGATGCCCATGCCGCCGGGCAGAAAGACAAACACCACCTTCGGGTTGGCGTCGCGGATCTGGCTGATCTCGACCTGGTAATCGGACTGGCCGAACTTGGTGTAGATTTCGGCCGCCACCTTGCCTTTGAAGTAGCGCTTGAAGCCGGACATCATGTCGCGCCCGGCCGCGTAATCGGGCGCGATCATATAGACATTGTCCATCTTCTGGTCTTGCATGTACTTGCCCATCGCCTCCGGCGTCTGGTCGTTCTGCCACGAGGCCGAGAAGAAATTGCGCGCACATTGCGCGCCGGCCAGCTGGTGCGGCCCGGCATTGGCGGAGACCAGGATCATGCCCGACTGGATAACCGGCTGGTAGACCGCGAGCAGCACGTTCGACCAGATGTACCCGGTCAGGATGTCGACCTTGTCGCGCTTCATCAGCTCGTCAGTCACCTGGCGGCCGACATCCGGCTTGAACTGGTCGTCGGCGTAGACGATCTGCGCCGGCAACCCGCCGATCTTGCCGCCGAGCATCGAGAGGGCGAGATCGGCCGAATCCTTCATATGCTTGCCGATGATGCCGGCCGGGCCGCTCAATGTCGTGACGAACCCGATCTTGACGTTGTCGGCGGCTCGCGCCGGCAGCGCCAGCAGCAGCACGGCCGCCGCGACGATAACGTGCTTTTTCATCGCTCCCCCTGTGACCCGTCAGCCGGTGTTATGTCGAGCGCGGCCACTGTATAGCATCCTCGCGCCGGGGGCGCTCACGCAACAAGGGAGGAGGTATGGCCGCCGCGGCTTAATTCCGTTCCGTGCGGTGCCGCGGAAGTTACCCTGCTGCCGTCCAGGGGTCCGCGTCGGCTCCGCAACAAAAACCGGCGGTATGAGCCGACCGAAATCTCCGCCTACGGGTTCGATTTTATGGTGGGTGCAGCAGGACTCGAACCTGCGACCCGCTGATTAAGAGTCAGCTGCTCTACCAACTGAGCTATGCACCCCCGTCGCGGGAGGCGCGGTCTATAACAAAGCGGCGGCGGGTTGTCGATAGGCGCCCCGGGCGACGGCCGTCGACGTCGGGGCGAGGCCGGGCGACGGCGATCAGCGCGGCAGCAGGGCTTCAGCCGTTGGCGCCGGCGCGGTTTTCGGCACCGGCTGCAGGGCGGCCGGGCGCGGCGGCGACCAGGTGAAGATCGACGACATCGCGTAATTCCACACCACCGAGACGGCCGCGCCGGCGAGCCCGGCGAGCCACCAGGAATCATTGAGGCCGGCCAGGTAGGAGGCCATCCCGACATTGGCTGCGGCACCGGCGCCGCACACCGCATAAAACGACAACAGCCCGGTCCACAGCCGCCGGCCGCGCAGCCGCCGGTCGCGATAGGTGAACAGGTTGTTCAACAGGAAATTGCCGGTCATCGCGACGACCGTCGCGATGGCCTGGGCGAGCGGGAAGGCAAGGAGCGCCACGTGGGTGCCGAACCACAGCGTCAGCAGGTGGGTCCCGATGCCGAGCCCGCCGATCATCGCGAAGAACAGGAAGCGGACCGGGACCGCGGGCCCAACCAGCTTCTGCAACAGCAGCATCAGATATTCCCACGCCACCATCGCATCGAGCTTGCTCTCGCCGTGGAGGCGTTGGCGAAACTTGAGCGGCACCTCGGCGAAAGCCAGCGGCCGCGGCGAGGAGGCGAACAAATCCAGGAGAATCTTGAAGCCCTGGCCGGAGAGCGCGCGCATCGCCTCGCCGAAGGCCTCGCGCTTCAGCATGAAAAACCCGCTCATCGGGTCGGTCAGCTCGGCCTTGACGACGAGCCGGCCGAGGCGTCCGGCGATGTCGCTGATCATGACGCGCGAGCGCTGCAATTGGCCGAGGCTGCCCTGCCCGACATGGCGGCTGGCGACGACGATGTCGAGCCGCTCGGCCTTGAGCTTCTGGAGCATCACCGGCAGCAGGTTTTCGTCGTGCTGCAGGTCGCCGTCCATCACGGCGGCATAGGGCGCCGCGCTCGCCAGGATGCCGTCGATGCAGGCCGAGGCCAGACCGCGGCGGCCGAGCCGCTGCAGGCAGCGGATGTTGGTTTGCCGGCGCGAGAGCGCCCGCACCACATCGGCGGTGCCGTCCGGCGAGTCGTCGTCGACGAAGATCGCCTCCCAGGCAATGCCGGCGAGCACCCGGTTGAGCCGCTCGACGACGATCGGCACGTTGTCGCGCTCATTGAGCGTCGGGATGATGATCGCCAGCTCGGGCGCGACGGAGGCCTCGGCCGTCGTCAGGCCGAATGCTCCACCGGCGGGGCAGGCCGGCGGCGACGGCATGGCCGCTTCGGGTTGCCCACCGCTCATTTCGCGCTCGTCCGCAAGAAGCGTCACCGCGATCATCCTACATCGATCGCGGCGAGGCTACGCCCAAAAGGTTGCCAATAGATTGACGGCATGCGCTGCCGCGGCAGCCGGGCGCACCCGGGCGACGGCGGCGTGAGCCATGTTCATATAGACAATTAATCTATCGCATAAATTAATACTCATACGAAACGTTAAATCTTGCCGGTCGGTAGAACGGCAAAACATTGATATTTATTAATTGACTAGCGCAAGGACAGTTTCCTCCACAGGCCGGATTATCCGGCGGCGAACCAACCGGCGGTTGGTGCGTGCGTGGCCGGGCTTTTGGCCGGCTAGCGGCGGGTGGACAAACGGGGGAAACTATGACGAACGGGCGGAACATCGCCATTACCGCAGCCCTTGCCGGCGTGATGACCGCGCCGTTGGTATTCGGGTCGTCCCCGGCGCGGGCCGATGAACTAGCGGATTTGCGCGCCAACCAGGAGCTCCTCCAGCAGCGCCTCGACCAGCTGGCGCAGATCCCCGCGGTGGGCGGGCAATACGGCGGCGGACCGCCGGGCCCGACCACGGTGCAGATGATGGGCGGCAGCTTCCCGCGCTCGTTTCTGATCCCCGGCACCGATACCTCGATTCGGGTCGGCGGCCGCGCCACGATGATCTTCAATTACTGGATCACCGGCGGCAACCCGCAAAACCCGAACCACACCGCGTTCGGCAACAACGGCGCGGCGCTGGCGATCCCGCTGCACATCCACACCCCGGCCGGCAACCCCGCACGCTCGCGCGGCAATAACGTGAACGGCGCGACGCCGCGGCAGTCGATGGTCAGCGTCGAGACCCGGACGCCGACTGCCTGGGGCGAGGCACGCTCCTTCATTTCGTGGGACTTCAACAACAATACGGCCGACGCGAACGTCCACGTCGCCGACAACTTGGCGCCGCGCCTCCTGTTCGCCTACGGCACTCTCGGCGGTTTGCTGTTCGGCCAGGCCAACTCGAACTTCGCCGATCCGGATGCCGGCGCCGAGACGCTCGATTACGGCGGCAATATCGGCAACCAGGGCGTCGTCCGCCTGCCGCAGGTTCGCTACACCCAGCCGCTGGCGCCGTGGGGCATCCCCGGCGCGCTGTCGATGTCGGTCGAGGTGCCGGAGACCGATTTCTGGAAGCCGGCGACCGGAATAACGAATTCAGACTCGGCGACGGGCTTCCCGGGCAAGAACAGCGCGCCGGATTTGACCGCCGCCTGGTACATCCCGCAGCCCTGGGGTCATATGGATTTCGCCGCCGTCGTGCGGCC
>DASYUS010000143.1:0-5226 GCA_036000945.1 Allostellaceae bacterium | reverse complement strand
CGGCAACCTCATCGCGCAGATCCTCGCCCGCATGGTGCCGGTGACGACGACCGTTAGCCGGCAAAACCGCTCTGCCATGGCGCGCCGTCTCGAACGGCTCGGGTTTCGCCCGACCACCGCTCCCGGCGGCGAACTGCGCCTTCGCTGGGAACCGGGAGAGCGGGGCTGATCAATCCGGGGCGCGGTCGATCAGGTGGATGAACGACCCAGCGACGTTGCCATTTCGCAAGCCGCTCACGCCGAGATCGGCGCCGCTGGCGTCGGCGAGCGCGAACAACGGCTGGGCGGCTCCTACGGAAAGCGTCGTTGCATAGTGGAACTCGTGGCCGCGAAAGCGCGCGCCTTCGGGTCCGAGCGGGCCGGCGGCGACGAGCGTCGCGGCGCGATAGCCGAGATGCAGCCGCCGCTCGGCGAAGCTGGTGGCCAGCGGCAGCAGGCCCGCCATCCGGTGGGTATGGCCGTCCGCGTCGGTCAGCGTATCACCGAGCACCATATAGCCGCCGCATTCGCCGTAGATCGCAGCGCCTTCCGCCGCCGCCCGGCGCAGAGCCGACAGAAATTTTTCGGCGGCGGCAAGCCGCCCGGCATGCAGCTCGGGATAGCCGCCCGGCAGGTAGATCGCGTTGGCCGCCACCTCGGGCGTCTCGTCGGCGAGCGGGGAAAAGAAGCTCAGCTCGGCTCCCTGCCGGCACCAGCCGTCGAGCACGGAGGGGTAGGCGAAGAGAAAGGCATCGTCGCGCGCAATCGCGATGCGCCGGCCGAGCGGCGGGAGAGCCACGGCAACGGCATTTGGCGCGCCCACTCCCTCCCCCTCGATGGGGGAGGGCCGGGGTGGGAGTGAAGGAGCGACAAACGTCATCCGGTCGGCGCGATCACTCCCTCCCAACCCTCCCCCATCGAGGGGGAGAGCTTGGAAATGCGATCGCCCTGGCAGCGGGGCCATCTGCCCACCGCCCGCCAATCCCGATCGCCGAGCCAGTGCGACCAACCTGTCCAGGTCGATAGAAGCCGCGACCGCCTGCGCCGCGAGCGCGATGATGCTCGCCGCGGCCATCGCCTCGCGAGCCGGCACCAAGCCGAGATGCCGCTCGGGCAAGACCAGCGCCGGGTTCTGCGGCAGCGCGCCGAGGCAGGGGATATCGGGCAGGTGCCGGGCCATCGCCGCTTCGAGCACCGCGCGGTGGCGCGCTCCGGCCACCCGGTTGAAGATCACCCCGGCGAGTGGCAGCCCCGGGTCGTGCTGGGCAAAGCCGGCGACCAGCGCCGCGGCCGAGGCGCCCTGGCCGCGCGCATCGACGACGAGCACGACCGGCCATCCAGTGCTCTTGGCGAGGGCGGCGGTCGAGCCGGTTTCGCTGTCGGGGCCGGTGCCGTCGAAGAGGCCCATCACGCCCTCGCACAGCACGATATCGGCGTCGGCTTCGAGCGCGCCGACGAGCCCGGCCAGGGTTGCCGGACGCATCGCCCAGACATCGAGGTTGATGCAAGCGCCGCCGCTCGCCGCGGCATGAAACGTCGGGTCGATATAGTCCGGCCCGGCCTTCGCCGCGGCGACGCGCACCCCGCGGTCGCGCAGCGCGCGCAGCAGCCCCGCCGTCAATAGCGTCTTGCCGCTGCCCGAGGCCGGCGCGGCGAGGATCAGCCCGCGCCCGCGCATCCCACTGGCGCCATTCCGAAAGCCTTCACTTCACCTCGCCGCCGCGTCACACTTACCCGCCCTTCTGCACGCGAGGCATAGCATTGGCACATCAGCTCGACCCGGTCATCGTCTCGGTGGTCCAGCACCGCCTCCGCGCCATCGTCGAGGAGATGGGCGAGGCGATGCTGCGCACCTCCTATTCGCAGATCCTCAATTCGAGCCGCGATTTCTCGACCGCGATCTGCGGCCTCGACGGGCGCCTCATCGCCCAGGCCGAACACGTGCCGATCCATGTCGGCGCCCTCCCCTTCGCCGCCCGGGCGGTGACCGAATTCTTCCGGGGCGACATCCATGAGGGCGACGTCTTTCTGCTTAACGACCCCTATCACGGCGGCAACCATCTGCCCGACCTCACCGCCTTCGTGCCGATTTTCGAGGGCGTTGAACCGATTTTCTGGGCGATCAACCGGGCGCACCAGAGCGACATCGGCGGCGCGACGCACGGCGCCTACAACGCCAGCGCCACCGACATCTGGCAGGAAGGCATCCGCATCACGCCCTTGAAGCTCTACGACCACGGCGCGGTGCGGCGCGACGTGCTGGAGATGATCGCGACCAACGTCCGCCATCCGCGCGATTTCCGCGGCGACCTCGCGGCGATGATCGGCTCGGCGCATGCCGGCGAGCGGCGCTTTCTGGCGCTGGTCGAGGAATTCGGCTGGGCGACCACGCACGCCGCGATCGAGGCGGTGCTCGACGGCGCCGAGCGCCAGGTCCGCGCGGTCATCGCCGCCTGGCCCGACGGCATCTATCATGGCGAAGCGCTGCTCGACGATGACGGGCGCGGCAACAAGGACATCCACATCCGCGCCACGGTCACCAAATCCGGCAGCGGCCTCAGGATCGACCTGTCGGATTCGCACGAGCAGGTGCAGAGCTTCATCAACTCCTCCTACGCCAATACCTATTCGGCCGTCGTCGTCGCGCTGTCGTTCCTCATCGACCCGGACACGCCGAAAAACGACGGCACGTTCCGGCCGATCGCGCTGATCGCCCGGCCCGGCACGATCGTCTGGGCCGACGAGGGTCTGCCACTGACCTTGTGCACCAGCCATTGCGGCCAGGAGATCATCGAGGCGATCGTCAAGGCGTTGGCGCCGGCCTGCCCGGAGCGGGCGATGGCCGGCTGGGGCCGCCGCTTTCGGATCGCCATCCAGGGCCGGGACCCGCGCAGCCGCCGCCCATTCCTCTGGCATTTCTTCCAGGGGAGGCCGGGCGGCGGCGCCTCCTCGGCGGGCGATGGCTGGCCCGGCGCCGGCGAGTGGCATTCGGCCGGCGGCATCAAGTTCGGCAGCCTCGAAGTCACCGAGGCGCGCTTCCCCTTGTTTTTCAAGACGCACGAATTTCGCCCGGATTCGGGCGGTGCCGGTGAGTATCGCGGCGGCCCCGGTGGGGTCGTCGAGATGGTCGTCGAAACCGCCGAGCCGGCGATCGGCAACACCGCCGGCGAGGGCACCCGCCACGGCGCCTGCGGCATCCTCGGCGGCGCCGACGGCATGACGCACCGCTACACGCTGCATTCGGGCAACGCCGAGCCGCGCGCGATCAAGACCAAGGAAACCGGCATCGTCATCCGCCCCGGCGACCGGCTGGTATTGGAGTCCGGCGGCGGCGGCGGCTGGGGCGACCCGGCAAAGCGTGACCCCGGGGCGATCGCGGGCGACATCGCCAACGGGTTTGTGACCCGATGACCGCACGCGTCTCGAATCCCCTCCCCCGCTTGCGGGGGAGGGTTAGGGTGGGGGTGTCAGGCTCCAGCCGCGACAATATGCGGGGCGGTTCGGAAACCCGCGATCGTGCGCGCGGACTTCGGCGAACCATGACAGATGCCGAGCGGCGGCTTTGGCGTGAATTGCGTCGGGCAGCGCTCGGCTTGCGCTTTCGCCGCCAGTTCCCAATCCCACCATACATTGTCGATTTCGCCTGTCTTGAGGCTCGTCTCGTCATCGAAGTCGATGGTGGTCAGCACGCTGAGCCGGGCGACCATGATCGCCGAGATGCGATCTTGCATCGGCGCGGTTGGCGCATACTGCGCTTCTGGAACAACGACGTCCTCGAAAACCGTGACGGCGTGTTACAGACAACCACGCACGCACTTGGAACGTGGCCCGCGCAATACCCCCACCCCAACCCTCCCCCGCCAGCGGGGGAGGGAGTGCGACCGTCGGGCGACGATCGATGATGTACCGCATCGGGATCGATGTCGGGGGGACGTTTACCGATCTCGTGGCGATCGACGAAGGCGGGGCGACGGTGCTCGCCAAGGTGGCGTCGACGCCTGAGGATCCATCGCTCGGCGTGCTCGACGGGCTGATGCAGCTGGCCGGGCGGCTGGGGATCGCCCGCGGCACGCTGCTGGCGCAGACCGATCGCGTCGTTCACGGCACCACGGTCGCGACCAACGCGCTGCTGGAAAGAAAGGGCGCGCGGCTCGGCCTTCTCACCACCGAGGGCCATCGCGACATCGTCGAAATGCGCGAGGGGCTGAAGGACGAGCGCTACAATCTGCGGTTGCCGCCGCCGGAGCAGCTGGTGCCGCGGCATTTGCGGCTCGGGGTCCGCGAGCGGATGCGCGCCGACGGGCGGGTTGAAATGCCGCTCGACCCGCAATCGCTAGCCGCGGCGATCGCCGAGTTGCAGAACGAGCGGGTCGAGGCGGTGGCCGTGTGCTACCTGCACGCCTGGCGCGACCCGACGCACGAGCACGCGACGCGCGAGGCGCTGCTGCGAGCGATGCCCGGCGCTTATGTGTCGCTGTCGTCCGACGTGCTGCCGCAGATAAAGGAGTTCGAGCGGGTCTCGACGACGATCGTCAACGCCTATGTCGGCCCGATCCTGTCACGCTACCTGGCGCGGCTCGAAGCGCGGCTCGGCGAGGCGGGCTACCGCGGCCCCGTCCTCATCATGCAGTCGCATGGCGGGGTCGCGCCGATCGCCGAGGCCGGGCGGCTCGCCGCCGGCGCGGTACTGTCCGGGCCGGCCGGCGGGGTCGCCGGCAGCGTCTACGCGGCGCGCCTCATCGGCGAGCCGAACATCATCCCGTTCGACATGGGCGGCACCTCGACCGACATCAGCCTCATCGTCGATGGCGCCGCGACGCTGGCGGCAAACCGGCGGGTCGGCGGCCAGCGCATCGCCCTCAACTCGCTCGATATCGCCTCGATCGGCGCCGGCGGCGGCTCGATCGCCCGGGTCGATCCGGGCGGCATTCTGCATGTCGGCCCGGAGAGTGCCGGTGCGCAGCCGGGGCCGGCCTGCTACGGCCAGGGCGGCACCAACGCGACGGTGACCGACGCCAACCTTGTGCTCGGCTACCTCGACCCCGACAAATTCCTCGGCGGCGCCCGGCGGCTCGACGCCGGAGCGGCCGAGCGCGCAGTCGATGGGGTGGCGGCGCAGCTCGGCATCGACCGCATTGCTGCGGCGCGCGGGATCCATCGCATCATCAACAGCAACATGGCCGAGGGCGTGCGGCTCGTCTCGGTGCGGCGCGGCGTCGATCCCAGGCGCTTCGCTCTCTTCGCGTT
>DASYUS010000142.1:0-1693 GCA_036000945.1 Allostellaceae bacterium | reverse complement strand
GCGGGTGAGCAACGACGGCAAAGCCGAATTTCGCCGGCCGGATCGCTGTCAGCTCGCGCCAGTTCGCGCCGCCGTCGGTCGAGCGGAAGACGCCGTTATGGTGCTGGCACCAGACGGTGTCGGGGTGGGCGGCGCAGCGCGCAAGGCGATGGACGTCCTGGGCGATCGGTTCTTCGCGCAGCTCGGGCGGCATGTATTCGGCGTACATGCCGCGGTTGATGATGCGCCACGAGACGCCGCCATCGCGGCTCGCCCACACCCCGGCGGTCGAGACGCCGATGCGGATGTCGCCCGGGTCGCGCGGGTCGACCAGGACCGAGTTGATGCCCGGCTGCTCGCCGCCTGCAACGCCGGCCCATCGCCGGCGTTCCGGCATATGCCACAGCGCCTCGCTGAGCGCCCATGACCGGCCGCCGTCGTCGGAGCGGAACAAGCCGCCGGGCATCGTCCCGGCCCAGAGACAGCCGGCGACGCCGCCGGGCTCCAGTACCCAGATCGTGCCGAGCGACCAGGGATGCGGGTCGTCCCCGACATCCTCGGGCTTAGGCGGAAACACCGGTACGGCCAGCTCGTGCCACGCCCCGCCGGGCTCGCGGCGCCACAGCTTGGCGCCGAAATGACCGAGATCGAGCGCGGCGTACACCGCCTCGCGATCGGCCAGCACCGCCGTCACCGGATCGCCGAGGAACTGCGTGTCGACGATGTCCCACCCGCCGCTCTTGCGCGCCAGCTCGAACAGGCCTTTGCGCGTCCCGACGAAGAGCCGTTCTGCCATTCTCTCCCCTCCTCGTTCAGCCGCCGGTCAACGCTTGGAAGACGTAGATGTCGTCATCGGGTCCCACCCGGTCGCTCAGCCCGATGCGGTCGCGCACTGGCTCGCCGCCGACATAGACCGCGACGTGGCGGCGCAGCGCGCCCTGATCGTCGAGCACATAGCCGCGCAGCGCCGGACGCGACGCGAATACCGCCGCCAGCGCCTCGCCGACCGTCGCGCCATCGACCCGCGCGGGCGGCGCTGCCAGAAAACGCTGCAACGCGCTGGTGAACGAGACCGTCGGCATCGCGTCTCCCATCTTGACTTTTGCGTTGATATCAACATAATAAGCGCGTGTCAAATGTCGACGCACCTTCTTACGAAACGACCATCACGGTCCGTGACACCTGCATCTGTCTGCATCTGCAGCGCGCCGCGCGCGCTGTCGCGCGACGGTTCGACGAGGTGCTGCGCCCGCTTGGTCTCACCAGCGGCCAGTTCTCGCTGCTGATGGCGCTCAATCGTCCGGAGCCGCCGACGATCGGACACGTGGCGGCCCTACTGGCAATGGACCGGACGACACTTACCGCCAATCTGAAGCCGCTCGAGCGGCGCCTTCTTCTGATGGTGACGATCGACGGCGCCGACCGGCGCAGCCGCCGCCTCGTCATGACCCCGGCCGGCCGCGCTCTGCTGGCCGCAGCGGTACCGCTGTGGCGGCGCGAGCATGCGGCGATCGATTGCCTGCTCGCCGCCGCCGATGCCGATCGCCTGCGCGCCGAGCTGCGGGCGCTCTCCTGACCCGCGATTTTCGCGCTGCCGCAGCGGTTCGCTCGCCTCCGGTTCTGGGGTAGGCTTCGCCTCCCACCCGCGTCCGGAGACGCTCCCCCATGCGAATTGGCCTGTTCTACCAGATCCAGGTGCCGAAACCCTGGACTG